>JBPCPB010000309.1:0-12299 GCA_050999735.1 Thermomicrobiales bacterium
GATACGCACGTCGTCCACCGGCTTCCTGTCCGCGACGAAGGCGAGCCAGCCGAAGCCGAGTACCTTGTCGGATTTGAAGACGAGGTCGGACGACTTCTGGATGATGTCCATCTGCGTATAGGGGACGTAGTCAATGAAATCCACGCTGCCGGAGCGGAGCGCGGTGACGCGGGCATTGTCGTCCGCCATCGGCTGGAAGGTGATGCCGTCCAGATAGGGCAGGTTGGGCAGGAAGTAATGCGGGTTGCGCGTGAGCGTAATCGAGACGCCGGGCTTGCGTTCGACGAACGTGAATGGCCCCGTGCCCATCATCGTCGTCTTCGGGTCAACGCCGCTCGTGATCCACTTCTTGGAAACGATCAGGCTGTTCGAGTCCGCAATGCCATAGGGGAGCGTCGCATTGGGCTGCTTGAGGCGGAAGCGGACGACATTGTTGTCCCCTGCCTCGATGGTGTCCACGTCCGCGAGGTACGGAGCATTCGAGGCGGCGGTCTTCGGGTCCTTAATGCGCTGGAAACTGAAGATGACATCGTCGGCGGTCAGGGTATCGCCGTTGTGGAACTGCACGCCCTGGCGGAGCTTGACCTCGAACGTCTTCGGGTCCGGGAAGCTGAAGGATTCGGCGAGGTCGCCGACCAGTTGCCCCTGCGTGTCGTACGTAATGAGCGTGCTGTAGACCATGATCTTGACATTGCCCGACGCCGCGCCCGTCGAGACGTGCGGCTCAAAGTTGGAGGGGTCGGTGGAGAGGCCGTAGCGCAGTATCCCACCCTTCTTCGCCGTACCCGCGCTCGCTGCCGGTGTGCCACTAACGGCGCTCGCCGCGCTTGGCGTGCTGGCAGGGGCGAGCGCGGCCGTTGGCGCAATCGCCCCACCGGCCTGCGTGGCGCTTTTCGCGGTCGGCGCGCCGGTCGTGCTCGAACTATTTGAGCCACACGCGGAGAGGATCGCGACGGCAGTCGTCGCCGCAGCGCCAATCAGCACACTCCGGCGGCGCATGCGCGCATCGCGGAGAGATCCGATACCCTCGTCCATGGGATCACGTTCCTTTCTCGCCGCTTGCGCGGCACGTCACTGCCCTGACTGACGCCGTAGCGTCTCCTCGATCCGCGCCTTCGCGCCGCTCCGCTCCGCGAGCGATACGCCGCCCGCGCGCATCTGGCGGTGCATCTCCGGCTCGCGCAGCACGCGCGGCATGAACTCCTCAATGATTGCCGAGACCCGCTCCGGCGCGAGGACGAGCACGCCATCGTCGTCGGCGAGGATGAGGTCGCCGGGATTGACGATCACGCCGCCGCATCGCACCGGGACATTCAGGTCGCCCGTCAGTCCCGGCGCGCGGGTCGTGACGGGCGAGAGGCCGCGCCCGAAGACGTGGAACGGCATCTCCGTGATCTCGATGCGATCCGTGAGCATCCCGTCCACAACCGCACCGGCGATCCCCTTGACATGCGCCGCCAGCGCGACGCCACCACCCCAGCAGGCATACCGCGGATCGCCCAGACGATCCACGATGACGACATCGCCCGGTTGGGCAACGTCCACCGCGTAATGCACGATGGCGCTGTCCGTGCCGAAGCAGCGCACCGTCACCGCCGGGCCGCAGAACGAGAAATTGGTGGTGAGCGGGCGCAGGCCGGGGTCCATGAATTCCTGTTCGAGCACATGCCCGATGGTGGCGGGCGGGATCTTCCCCAGTTGGGCGATCATTTCCGCCGAGACCGCTGGCTGCACGCGCGGATTAACGATGACCATGTTAGCTTTCTCCCCTCATTCGGTAGCGTAGGCTTCAGCCTGCGTCCCCTTCCTGGTAGCGCGGGCTTTCCAGCCTGCGAGCCGGGAACGCAGGCTGAAGCCTGCTCCACCGAAAGAAATCAGATGCGCATCCGTGGGTCGAGCGCGTCGCGCAGGCCGTCGCCGATCAAGTTGACGGCGAGGACGGTGAGCAGGATCGCGACGCCGGGGAAGGTGCCGATCCACCACTGGTGCCGCAGGAACTGCCGCCCCTCCGCGATCATCGCGCCCCACTCCGGGCTGGGCGGCTTCGCGCCCAGGCCGACAAAACTCAAGCCCGCCGCCGTCAGAATCGTCACGCCGAGACTGAGCGTCGCCAGGATAATCACGGGCGAGATAACATTCGGCAGGACATGCCGGACGAGGATATGACGCTCCGGCACGCCAATCGCGCGCGCGGCGTCCACATAGAGATTCTCTTTGGCGGAGAGGACCGTCCCGCGGACGAGGCGCGCAAACCGTGGGATCATCGAGACGCCGACCGCGATCATCACGTTGCGCAAATCCACGCCGAGGATCGCCACGACGAGCAGCGCCAGCAGGAGACCGGGGAAGGCGAGCATGACATCCACAAACCACATCAGTACGGCGTCCACAACCTTGCCATAGAAACCGGCGATCAGTCCGACAAGCGTGCCGAGTGAGACGCCAATGACGAGCGCGATCAGCCCGACGGGCAGGCTGATGCGCGCGCCGTAGAAGACCCGCGTCAGAATATCCCGCCCGAACTCATCCGTGCCGAAGAGGTGCGCCCCGCTCGGTGGTTGGAGGCGCGTGCGTAGCGCGACGGCGGTCGGATCGTATGACGAGAGGAGCGGCGCGAAGATGGCGAGCAGGATCAACAGCGCGAGCACCACCCCGCCCGCGATCGCACTGCGGCTACGGAGCAGGCCGCGCCATGCGTCGTACATGAAACTGCGTGGCCGCCGCGTGAATACCGCTTCGGCCATCGCATCCTGAGTACGTGCAGCAGTCGGCATCGCCGCCTCCTCACGCATGGCGGATTCGTGGGTCGAGCCACGCGTACGACAGATCAACGAGGAAGTTAACGAGCACGTACCCGACGCCCGCGACCAGCGCAACCCCTTGAACCATCGGGTAATCGCGCGACAAGACGCCGTCCACGAGCAGCCGCCCGATCCCTTGCCGCGCGAAGACGACCTCGATGATGAACGCGCCCGCCAGCAGTTGACCGAACTGCAAGCCGACCACCGTGACGACGGGAATCAGTGCATTGACGAGCGCGTGCCGCGTGATGACGACGCGTTCGCGCAATCCCTTCGCGCGGGCGGTCAGGACGTACTCATTGCGCAGCACCTCCAGCAGCGACGCGCGCGCGAGCCGGGCAATCGTCCCCGCTGTGCCCAGGCCGAGCGTGAGCGCGGGCAGAACGATCGCGGACGCACCGGCCTCAGTCGTCACGGGAAACCAACCGAGTCGGAATGAGAAGATCAGCAGCAGCACGAGACCGAGCCAGAAACTCGGCATCGCCAGCCCGAGGAGCGAGAGGACCATGATGCCGGTATCCCACCATGTATGGTGCTTGAGCGCCGCGATGATGCCGAGCGTCGTGCCAAGCAGGATGGCGATGGCCATCCCGGCGAAGGCGAGTTCGAGTGTCGCGGGCAGCGCGTCCCGGATACTGCTGAGGATCGTCCGCCGCGTCTGGAACGAGCGGCCGAGATCGCCCGTCAGCGCGTGACCGAGATACCGTCCATATTGAACGGGAATCGGCTGGTCCAGCCCTAATTGATGCCGCAGATTGTTGTACGCGGACTGCGACTGATCCCCCGAGGCCGCGCCGCCGATGCTGTCACCGAGCATGACGCGGACCGGATCACCGGGAATCAGGTGCAGCACCGAGAAGGTGAGCAGCGAGACGCCGAAGAGCACGGCGACCAGCCGGAGCAGGCGTTGGAGCAGAAATGTGCCCATTGTCGTATCCGCCTTCGTCTACTGCGCCGCGATCCAGGTGTCCTGCAGCCATGGCCCACCCAATGGCTGGAAGTGCAGCCCCTTGACGTTCGCCTTCGCCACCCAGAAGACGCGCTCCTCCCACCGCGGGATCATTTTCGCGTCGTCCATGATGTACATCTGGATGTCGAAATACTTCTGCTTGCGCGTCTCGGGGTTCATGTCCGCCTGCGCGGCATCGAGCATCGCGTCCAGTTTGGGATCGGGCTTCATCGTCCGGTTGAAGTTCGTCCCCTGAATATTCTTCGAGTGATAGAGCGTCGTCAGGACGACGGGGTCCGTATGCGAGAAATAGACGCGGGCAATGTTGTGCTCGCCGGCGAGATAGCGCGTCGCGGTCTGTGCGTATTCCTGCTCGTCCACCTGATTATCAATGCCGACATCTTTGAAGTACGCCTGCGCGAGTTCGGCGTTCTTGCCCTCGATGCCGGTCGTGATGATCGTCAGCACCTTAAGACGCTGCCCATCCTTGACACGGATACCGTCCGATCCGACTTTCCAGCCCGCCTCGTCGAGCAGGGCCTTCGCCTTGTTCGGATTGTAGCCGTAGGTGGACTCGACCGCCGGGTTGTAGTCGAGCGTCGGCGAGGAGAGCGGGCCGCGCGCCGCCTTCCGGCCACCGTACCAGAGCGTGTCCACGATGGCGGGCATGTCCACCGCGTAGATCATCGCCTGCCGCACCTTGAGGTCGTCGGTCGGCGGCTTCATCAGATTCATTGGGAAGATTTGCGGCGAGCCAGGCACGAGCGGCAGGAGCGTCTGGTACTTCGGGTCCTTCTGCACATTCGTCAATTCCTGGGGCGCGACGCCGTTCGACATCTGTACCTCGCCGTTTTGCAACAGGCCGAGGTTGGTCGCGAACTCGCCGGGGGGCACGAAGCGGTACGTCACCTGATCGAGGTAGGGTGCAGCCTGATTGCGCATGAGCGCGGGGCCCCATTTGTAATCGGGGTTGCGCACGAAGGTCATCGAGACCTGCGCCTTGTACTCTTTGAACATGAACGGCCCCGTGCCGACGGGATGCGCGGCGAAGGCGTTGTAATCCTTCCCTGCCGTCGGTGAGACAGGCGAGAGCACGCTGTGCGTCAGATTGTTGAGGAAGGGCGCATATGGTTCCTTGAAGTTCACTTTCACCGTGAATGGGTCCACGACCTCGCTGCCCTGATACGGCCCCATGTAGCCGATCGCGGTCAGCGACTTCAGCGCTGGGTCAATGATACTGTCGAAGGTGTACTTGACGGCATCCGCGTTGAACGGTGTGCCGTCGTGGAACTTCACATCCTGCCGCAACTTGAACGTGTACGACTTACCGTCGTCCGAGACCTGCCAGGACTGCGCAAGGCCGGGGACGAGTTTCAGCGTGCCCGCTTCCTGATAGATGAGTGGATCGAAGAGCGCGTAACTTGCGCGCCACCAGTCCGTCGCGCCCGAGACACGCGGATCGAGCGTCGGCACATCGTTGTACGCGATCGTCAGCGACCCACCCGTGACGGGCGAGCCATCGGCCTTGCCCTCGACGACGACGGGCGTTCCTTGAACCGACGGTTTCGCCGTCCCGCCCGTCGCCGGCGCGCTGGGTGCGGTCGTGCCGGTCGTGGACGCCGCTTTTGGCGTGTCGGTTGCGCTGCTCCCGCCGCCGCAGGCCGCGAGGATCGCCGTCATCGCGGTGGCGGCCGCGCCGCCGAGGATGGCGCGCCGCGAGAGCCGCGTACCGATGGTTGTCTTTGCCATGGTGCACCTCGTATCTTCATGCGCTCTGCCCGTCGCCATACGAGCGACGGTGTTAGCGCAAAACTGCCGCGCCGCGCGGTTCGAGGGTGTAGGCCGCCGGTTGACGGTTGGCGAGCGACGGTACCTCCGTGCGCATCTTCGTGACGAGTGCGGTGTCAATCTCGGTCACGACAACACCGACGCCGTCCGAGGCCTGTGCCGTGACCGTGCCCCACGGGTCGATGGCAAGCGAGCGGCCGTAGCAGGCAGCGTTCGGCTCGTGTGGCCCCCACTGCGCGGCGGCAAGCATCCATGCCTGATTCTCGATCGCCCGCGCACGCAGCAGGATTTCCCAGTGATCCTTCCCGGTGTACAGTGTGAACGCGGCGGGGTTGCAGAGCACTTCCGCGCCTTTCAGGGCGAGCAGTCGGAAGAGTTCCGGGAAGCGCAGGTCATAGCAGATCGCGAGGCCGAACGTGATCCCCTCGATCGCCACCGTTACGATCTCATCGCCGGGCGCGACGCTGTCCGACTCCTTCGCGCTCACCTTGCCGGGAATCTCGATGTCGAAGAGATGGATCTTCCGGTATTTCGCAATGATATCGCCGACAGGATTGAAGACGACGGTCGTGTTGCCATACTTACCGGGCGTCTCGGTCTTCTCGACCATCGAGCCGGCGTGGAGGTAGATATCGTACCGCCGGGCGAGGGCGGCAAATCGCTCGGTGAGCGGACCCGGAACCGATTCCGCACCCTCCTGGTACCCCTCTTTCGGGCCGAGGTACGGCGCATACTCAGGCAGCATGACGAATCGCGCCCCGCGCTCCGCCGCCTCCCCGACGAGCCGTTCGATCGCCGCGAGGTTTGCCACGCGGTCATCGCGGGTATTCAATTGCACCAGACCAATACGAACAACGGCCATACTGTACTCCTCTCCATTGCGCTCTACGGCAGAACGCGCGCGTCCCGATCCCGGGTCACCTGAATATGCTGCTCCATCAGTCGGGCGGCGGCGTCACCATTGCCTGCCCGCAGGCAAGCAAGGATTTCATAATGCTGCGCTGTTATGGGATCGTATACGCTATGACGGAAAAAGAGAAACGACAATCGCGCCCGCTGATGAAGATACCGTTGCACGAGTTCGACGAGGAATGGATTGCCGGTCGCCTCCGCGATCCCAAGATGAAACGCGGCGTTTACCTCTAATGCCTTCGCGACATCGTCCACTGTCTCGTGTGCTACTGGGGCCTCCGCCAGCACGCGTTCGAGGTCGTCCCATGCGTTCACTGTGCCGGTACAGGCAGCGAGGCGCGCGATGTTCGGCTCACAGACGAGCCGGGCCTGCGTGAGATGCTTCGATTCCAACGCGTCAATCGGCGCGACCATCATGCCACGGCGAGGAAAGACGGAGACGAGACCTTCGTGCATCAGCCGCTGCAATGCCTCGCGGATCGGCGTGCGCCCGAGGCCGAGGCACTGGCTCAGGGCGCTCTCGTCAATGAGGCTGCCGGGTTGCAAGTCGAGGTGGATGATCGCGCGGCGGATCACGGCATAGGCCTGATCTCGCTTGAGGGGCGTTCTCCATGTGTGGTCGTTGAGCCTTCTGTCGGTGGCTGTCATCGTTGTTTGCATACGGGTGATATATCAGAGGTATCTCGATCTGTCAACGGTTCCATCAACGTGGCTTATGGATGCCGGACGGTCAGGGGGTATCCGGCATAGTGAGCGGTTTGGGAGATGGTATACTCCCAATATCAGGAAAGCGCGTCATACGGGCCACGATTCGCGCGTCCAGGCCATATCCCAGAACATGTACTCGTAGCGGCTGCTGGTGCGGAAGATGTCACGCAGGCGCTCGCGCCCGGATTCATGCAGGCGCGATGCCTCATCGTCAATGACGCCGCGCATCCAGACGCTCACAGCCTCGAATTCGACATTGGCGTAGGTGAGGAGCCAGTCGCGGTACGGATGCTCGCCGGGCGGTTCACCCTGCGCGGTGAAATGTTGGCCGACGACGGCATAGATCCAGGCGCAGGGGAGCATCGCAGTCAGCGTCTCGGCAAGTGTGCCCATCGCGCCGATGTGCAACATGTGGCGCGTGTAGGCATAGTTCGTCGGCGCCATCGGCACAGCGGCCATCTCCTCCGGCGTCATACCGAAGCGCGCCGCGTATCCCTCGTGCAGGGCGCGCTCGACATTCACCGTGTTAATCAGGCGCTCCGCGAGCACCTTCGCGCGGTCGCGGTCACTCGTCTTTGTGGCAGCGAACCCGAAGGTCCTCGCCAGGTCAGTGAGAAAGCGCGCGTCCTGCAAAATGTAGAACCGGAAGGTCTCGGTCGGGAGCGTGCCATCCCCAAGCGCGACGAGGAATGGGTGCGTCAGTTGCGCTTCCCAGATCATCGCACACTCCCGCCGCATCGTCTCCGTAAACGTCTCCGTCATCGTGTCATCCTTTCAGGTCGAAAGAGATAGCACAGAGAACACAGAGGACACAGAGAACACAGAGTGAATCGTTATTCTTATTTCTCTCTGCGTCCTCTGCGCGCTCTGTGTTCTCTGTGCTACCGTCGGTTTGTTTCTCGTCACCATTCCGCGGTGACGAGATGGTTCAGGGGGCCGTGGCCGTGGCCGAGGCCGGGGGCAGCGGCGATGGCGGCGTGGGTATAGCGCTTCGCCGCTGCGAAGGCGTCTGGAACCGGCTGGCCCTTGGCGAGGCAGGCGGCCATCGCGGCGGAAAAGGTGCAGCCGGTACCATGCGTGTGCGCTGTGTCAATGCGCGGCGTATCAAGCGACTGGAACTCTGTGCCGTCATAGAGCAAGTCCGTGACGGTTTCGCCACCCATGTGCCCGCCCTTAACAACCACCCAGCGCGGGCCACAATCGTGCAACCGTCGTGCCGCCTCCTTCATGTCGTCTAATCTCTCAATCGGGCCACCGACGAGCGTTTCCGCCTCCGGCACATTCGGCGTGATGACGAGCGCGAGGGGCAGCAGATGTGTCTTCAGCGCATGCACCGCGTCTTCCGCCAGCAGGTGATCGCCGCTCTTTGCCACCATCACCGGGTCCACGACGAGGGTGGTCAGCCCCGCTTTGGCGATCATCGCCGCGACCGCCATGACCACATCGGCGGTGCCAAGCATCCCCGTCTTCAGTGCGTCCACACCGATGTCGCTGACGACGCTCTCGAACTGCATCGTGATGAAGGCGGGTGCCAGCGTCTCGACGCCCTGCACGCCGACGGTGTTCTGCGCCGTGATCGCCGTCAGGACGCTCATGCCATAGACGCCGAAGGCAGAAAAGGTCTTCAAATCCGCCTGAATGCCCGCGCCGCCGCCGGAATCGGAACCGGCGATGGTGAGGGCACGGGGGAGGAGTAAGGGAGATACGCTCATTGATGCGAACCTCCTCGGGAGGGCGATTCAAGCATCGCCCCTACGGATTGCGCGAGGGTGCGGGTGGCCGCCTCGACATCGGGGGCGAGGCCGACAGCGGAGATGACAGCAACGCCTGCCGCGCCTGCGGTGATGACCGCGCCCGCGTTTTCGGCGGTGATGCCGCCGATGCCGACGATGGGGATCGCGCCAAGCGCGGCGATGGTGTGGATGAGGGTCAGGCCGACGGGTGGCCCGGCGTCCGTTTTCGTGGCGCGGGCTTCGTAGACCGGGCCAACGCCGAGATGATCAGCGCCCGCCGCGATTGCCGCCCACGCCGCCTCAACGCTGCCCGCCGACGCGCCGACGAAGCGATCCGGCCCGACGAGCCGCCGCGTCGCCGCAACGGGCACATCATCTTCCCCGACATGGACGCCGTCCGCGTCCATCGCGAGCGCGATATCCACGCGGTCATTAATGATCAGCGGTACGCCCGCCGCCCGCGCGATTTCCCGTATCTGCGTCGCGTCCGCATAGAAGCGGCGGATGTCGCTCGATTTGTCCCGTAGTTGCAGGATCGTCGCGCCGCCACGAATCGCCGCGTCGGCCACGTCACGCAGCGAGCGGCCCGCCGTGAAATCGCGGTCGAGGACGACGTAGACGGAGAGGTTGAGGGGGCGAGTTGTGCCGGTATCCAGTGAGTGTGCCGCCATCGCTGCCTCCAAATGGCGAGGAAGGTGCAACGACGGATGATGCGTCTGCTCACTTCCCTACGCCGGTATGAACCGGATCAGGTGCGAAGGGTCTGCGGATCTCCCCGCACTCTCAGCGCATCAGCGCTCCCCCAGTGCCGTTCAGTTGCCGACAACTGTACGCGCGGCGGCGACGTTCGTCAATTCGCAGTGGTATCATCCCGAAAGGAACATTCCGCCGTATCGCACAAGAGGGGAAGCGCGCATGTACGTCCTGCTGGTCCAGGTTGATGTCAAGGCCGAACACCGTGACGCTTTTGTGATGGCAGCGGGTGAGCACGCCCGCCGTGCCCGCCAGAACGAACCGGGCACGATCCGCTTTGACGTGATCGCCGACGAGAGTGATCCCAATCGCCTCTATTACTACGAGGCGTACAAAGATCGAGCGGCATTCGACGCCCACGCGCAGGGCGAGAGCATCGCCACCTTCCGCGCGGAAACGCAAGGCTGGTCCAATGACACGTCCATCGTCGGACGCGGCGAGACGACCTACCCGCTGAACGATGACGGTGCCTACTGGCACAAGTGAGCGGCATACAACAATGTCGTTAATCAATGCCATTGAGCAGATTTCAGCGATTGAGCGGCAAGAACTGATCGCCAAATATGTCGTTCCCGATCCGCATCATCCCGGTATCGCGCAGTGTTGCCTCCGCGAATCCTCCATCTCAGTGTGGGCACTCGTCGCCTACTACGAGGCCGTTGGACATGACATGAACCGCGTCGCAAACGATTATGATGTTCCTGCTGAACAAATCCGCGCTGCGTTGGCCTTCTATGCCGAGCACACGGATGCGATTGATGCGTATCTCTCCTCACGGCTCGGAGCCAGGTCGGACTCTTCTGTGGCACGCGAGATGTCGTGATACGTATCAAATCGTGGAAGGAAACTACGATGGACGAGAGCATTCCCGCTATTTGGGTTGTGCATGATGGGAGAGGAGATGAGGCGGAAGACATCTTCGATCAAGGGCGTATTGCCGTGGGTTGGGATGATCTTGGCGATCTCCGTCTCTTGAAGACGGAAGGAGCAATCCGGGGAAGGTTAGCCACATTCTATGGTGGTGCATCCTCCCGCGTCTTGACGACGTGGGCCAGACAACTTTACGGTTTTACCTATGATATGAAGATCGGGGATATCGTCGTATATCCTCGTACACAGGATCAAGAAATTCGTTTGGGGCGCATCACCGGGTCATATCACTATGTATCGGATCGCAAGCGTTTCAGGAGCGAACGAGAAGTCGAATGGGTAAAGGTTCTTCCGCGTACGGCTTTCTCAAAAGAATCCCTCACCGAATTCGCTCACCAGTATAGTTGTTTTCGTGTAAAAAATACAATACAGGAAGTGTTGCTGAAATATGGCTACTTGTCTGAGACCCCTGAGATCCGAGAGTTGCGCGAATTTCTTGAGGTCTACAGAGGAAAAGGCTACGCGGGTCAAGGCTTTAAGGCCGATGTGGAAGAGCGAATAGCGATAGAACAATATGCCATGACAATGGCGGAAGCGTACTATCGAGAGCAAGGATGGTCTGTCAACCCGGATGTACATAAGAATGAGCCATATGATCTGCATTGCACGCGGTCGAACGACGAAGAACTTAGGGTCGAAGTAAAGGGGACAACCTCAGCAGGTATGAATATTCTCCTGACAGAGGGCGAAGTCAAGCATGCACGTAAACACGCAAATGTCGCCCTGTTTATCGTCGCGAATATCGCGTTATCGTCTACGTCCGGCAAACTGGAGCCATCCGGCGGAACAACGATCATTCGCCAACCATGGCACATTGATGATGGACAACTAACGCCGCTCGCGTACAAATATACGATACCGAGAGGCAGCAAAGCGTGATTGACCGCGAAGTGCAGCCGGGATCGACGGATAATGAGATGCTGCAGGCGTGGTCGGGGAAGCGAGCGGCGCTGATGGCGGGAAGGCGAAGCGGACGCCAAAGCGGGGCATCGTCATCGTCGACACCAGCGACGGCAAGAAGAAGATGACCGCCGCTTGCAGGGCATGACGGCGCAGAAGGGTTTGACTTCTGAACCGATTGTTGATGGCTGGTTTCATTGACGAATCGGCTTCCCTCAGTGATAATGCGTACGACGGATACGACATGTACGCGGCGTGGGGAGACCTTCATGATTGCACCGATTCTGACACATTACAACAGTCGCGAGGCACGGAATCACTTCGCGGACCTCGTGCGCGAGGTCGTCCGCGACGAACGTCCCGTCGTCATCGCGCCCCGCGACGAATCGGCGAGTGTGGTGGTGGAGCGTACCCTGCTCCTCACACTCCTCGAACCCTATGCGCCGCATGTTGAGATTATCCCTGAAGATGAGACGGGCGGGTTCACAATCTGGATAGAGGAATTGCGCGCGCTCGCGCATGGCGACACGCTTCAGGCGGCGCAGGAAGCGGCAGCACGGGATGCGTTCAGCGAGGTGCATCACTTCTTTTCTCTCTGGCCTCGTTTCAAGTATACCGACCGGCGCGCGGACTTTTATTACGTGCTCCGTCTCGCGCTGGCGGAAACGCTCGAAGAGATGCGCGATCTCATCTTCACTCGCTTCGATGCCCTGGCGGCGCACGGTTGAGCGGACGGCGGCCGAAGTGGCGTGACGTGCGCCGCTTTTGTGAGAACGAAAAGTTCGATCACTTCTCCAGTGACCATGAGTACTACGATAAGACCTT
>JBPCPB010000385.1:0-27359 GCA_050999735.1 Thermomicrobiales bacterium
CTCGTGCCTCCTCCCCCCCCCCCCCCCCCCCCCCCCCCCCCCCCCCCCCCCCCCCCCCCCCCCCCCCCCCCCCCCCCCCCCCCCCCCCCCCCTACGCAGGTAGCACGCCATCTCGATCGTGAAAGAGTATCAGTCCTCGCTGTCGTGCTACACTTTCGCTCTCAGTCGTCTTTCACAGCGCGGTGTCTCAACGGATAGGAGGAGCGGATGGCGCAGCAACACGTGAATGTGGACCGAAACCTCGCGATGGAACTGGTCCGGGTGACGGAGGCAGCGGCGCTCGCCGCGTCGCGCTGGGTGGGCAAGGGCGACAAGATTGCCGCCGATGGCGCGGCGGTGGATGCGATGCGCGCGGCGATTGATTCCGTCGCGATGGACGGCGTTGTCGTGATCGGCGAGGGCGAGAAGGACGACGCGCCGATGCTCTTCATCGGCGAGCGCGTTGGCATGCAGGCCCCCGGCACGCCGAAGGTCGAGATCGCCGTGGACCCGATTGACGGCACGACGTTGACCAGCAAAGGGATGCCGAATGCCGTCGCCGTCATCGGCATGTCCGAGGAAGGGACGCTCTACGACTCGCACGGCCTCTTTTACATGAACAAACTCGCCACGGGCCGCGACGCCGCGCGCGTCGTGGACATCAGCGCGCCGGTCGCGACGAACCTCGCCAACGTGGCGAAGGCGAAGGGGATGAACGTCTCCGAACTGACGGTCTGCGTCCTCGACCGCCCGCGCCACGCTGATCTGGTCAAGGAGATTCGCGCGGCGGGGGCGCGGATCAAATTCATCTCAGACGGTGACGTCGCGGGCTGCATCATGACCTGCCTCCCCGGTACGGGCGTAGACCTGTATCTCGGCACGGGCGGCGCGCCGGAGTGCGTCATTACGGCATGCGCGCTGAAGTGCCTCGGCGGGACGTTACAAGCGAAGCCGTGGCCCCGGCCCGATACCGACGACGCCGCGAAGGCGAAAGCGAAGGGGCTCGACCTCGATTCCGTCCTCGATCTGAATGACCTGGCGAAGGGTGACAACACCTTCTTCGCCTGCACGGGGATCACAGACGGCGAACTCGTGCGCGGCGTTCACTACAGCAACGGCTACGCGACGACCGAATCGCTCGTCATGCGCTCGAAAACCGGCACCGTCCGGCGTATCGTCGCGCAACATCGCATTGATAAGGTACGGCAATACGGCTTTGCGGAGCAGTAGACAGTAGTCAGTAGAGAGTAGTCAGTTGGAAACTGAGATGGTTCGGCGTTCATTCTGTCTACTGTTCACTGCCTACTCAACGACCGAAGGGAGTAACCTCCGTATGGATATGGGCTTGAAAGACAAGATCGCCGTCGTCTGCGCGGCGAGCAAGGGGTTGGGGAAGTCGTCGGCGATGGGTCTGGCGGCGGAGGGCGCGCACCTCGTCATCTGCGCGCGCGGCGAGGAGACATTGAACCAGACTGCGGAGGAAATTCGGCAGAAGACGGGATCAAAAGTCATCACGGTCACGACCGATTTGTCGCGGGAAGCGGATTGCAACCGCCTGATTGAAACGGCGCAGTGCGAGTTCGGTGGCCTGGATATCCTTGTCAACAATGCCGGTGGGCCACCGCCGGGCTTCTTCATGGATTTCACGGACGCGCAATGGGAGGCCGGATTCCAGCAGAATTTCATGAGCGCGGTGCGGCTGATCCGCCTCGCCGTGCCGATCATGCAAGCGCGCGGCGGCGGGCGCGTCGTCAACATCGTCTCGCTCTCCGTCAAGCAGCCGATCGAGAATCTGATCATCTCGAACAGCATCCGCGCCGCCGTGATCGGCCTGACAAAGACCCTCTCGCAGCAGTTCGGCACGGACGGCATCACTTTCAACAACGTCCTCCCCGGCACGATCCTCACCGACCGGGTGCGCCAGACGAGCCGCACGCAGGCGGAGCGTGAGAACATCAGCATTGACGAGGTATTGGAGCGCGGCAGCAAGTCGGTGCCGATGGGCCGCATCGGCCAGCCGGACGACCTCGGCAGCCTCGTCGTCTACCTCGCCTCCGCGCGCGCGCAGTGGCTCACCGGCACGAGCACGCAGATTGACGGTGGGGCATACAAGGGACTGATGTAGGGAAGGGGGCCGGGGGGTTAGGTTGAACCGCATTTGACAGCCCTCACCGCTCATCCTATTCTTGCAGGCCGCGCGATGGTGGCGGGTTGATGGGTAGGAGGAATGGCTTGGCGACGGAAACGGTGGATGTGACGACGTTGGAATTCACACCGGAGATGGCGACCGCATGTCGTCGCGCCGGGCGGAACATGCCCTGCCCCAATGGCAGCGGCCGGAAAGTGAAGTTCTGCCCCTGTCCGGTGCTCCATCCACAGGAAGCGGCCACCGTCCCCTGGGAGATCGAAAAGACGGTCAGCGAAGATATGGCGGTCTTCCTGCTCGCGCCACGGTTTAACGATGTCCTCCCCGGCGCGTGGGAGCGGTTCACGGACGGCGATACCTGGCCCGGCTCGATGCAGGCATTGTTCACCTCGAAAGATCAACTGACCGTCTCGCGCTTCGTGGACTGGTTCCTGCGCGCCTATCCGATGGAGCGCTATCACGGACGGACACCGGCGACGCTGTTCGCGCAAGACCGGGCGGATCGCATCGGTCCCGCCGGTCGTCGCGCCGCCGCCGCGTACGCCGAGAGCCTGCCCGCGCTCCTGGAAGTGACCGAATACACTGCCGGTGAACGGCTCGTCGCGCGCGATCTGCTGACCGGGCAGACACACGATGTCTTTCTCTCGCCGGAACTGGAGTTCAAGGACGAATTCGGACCGGGGTGGGCGATCTGGACGTTCGTCTACACGCTCGACGGCATGGCGCGCGTCTCCGCCGCAGGCATCGCCGTACCGCCGCCGGGCGCGGCGGAATTGATCGCTGCTGTCCGCGATACGGTGGGTGTGAACCCGGAGACGGCCGCGCTGCGCGACGCCTTCCCGGCTCTGATCCGGCGTGACGCGGAGATCGAGAAGCATTTGGAAGAGGCCGAGAAACCGCAGTGGGTGCATGCCGTCTACACCGTCGAAGACTCGGACGACGCGGTCGCGCTCCTGACCGCAGACAACGATTTCACCGCGTATGAGGGCAAAGAAGTGCTGCCGCGCGCCGCCAGCCCCTTCTCGTGGCCGCTGCCGGAAGGCGAAAGCGGCGAACGGTTCGTCGCGGTTGGATCGGGGCGCGTCGTTCTCGCGGCATCCTCGCGTGACCTGCTGGCTGCCAGCCGACCGGCGCTTGAAGCGAAACTCGGGCAACGCATTGCCTTCGTCACCAAGACGGACGAGCCGACCGTGCTTCTGCTACGCCGCTCGTGGCAGCCGAAGGGAAATGACCATCCCGCAAACAGCGAGGCAACCGTCGCGGACATCGCGAGCGAGACCGCGTAACGGAGCAATGAGCAACGAGCAATGAGTTGGTAGCGTAGGCTTCAGCCTGCGGCCCATTTGCAGGCTGGAAAGCCCGCGCTACTTCTCAATAACAGCAGGAATCCTTGAACCCGCAGTTCGGGCAAATCGAGGCGGAGCCGCCCTTCAATGCGGGCATCGCGTGGCCGCAACGCGGGCATGGCTGGCTCTCTTCCCGGCGCGGTGACAATACCGACAGCGCACCGTCATCTACGCGACGGGGAGGCGGTTCGGTTTCCGGTGGCAGCGATCGTTCCACGGTATGCACTCCTTCATTTGTACGTACAGATTATGGGCAAGCCCCACGTGCGTCAAGGACGGAAATCTGCTCGTGCACTCCGCGTGGTATCATGCGCCGATGAATCGGTCGGTACGACGGAGGATACATGGGGACGTTTCACTACGGCGGGCAAGCGGTGATGGAACGGGTAATGATGCGCGGGCGGCGCGAGATGGCCGTGGCCGTGCGCGCGCCCGATGGCGGCATCATCTATTATCAGGAGCCGCTTACTGCATGGATCTACCGATCGCGCGTGATGAAGTGGCCCTTTCTGCGCGGGATCGTCCTGCTGTGGGATGCGCTGCTGCTCGGCACGCGCGCGCTTGTTTTCTCCGCCAATGTCGGCTTGCAAGACGAAGAGGATGCGCCCGCCCTCACCATCGCGCCCGATGTGATGCCCGCCATCCTGCCTAACCCGGAGAAGAAGCGCGGCAAAGATGACAAACCGGAGGAACCGACCGAACTGAGCGGCCCCGCGCTCTGGATCACCGTCGCCTTCTCGCTCCTCTTCGGCGTTGGCCTCTTCTTCGTACTCCCTTTGCTCGCGATCCACGTCGCGGACCGCTATATCGCCTCGTCGTTTGTGTCGAATATCGTTGAGGGATGCATCCGCCTCGGTATTCTCGTTCTCTATCTCGGATTGATCGGGCTGATTCCCGATGTGAAGCGCGTTTTCCGCTATCACGGCGCGGAGCATAAGACGATCCATGCCTACGAGCGTGGTCTGCCGCTCGATGCCGAGCATATCCGACCGATGCCGATCGAGCATCCGCGCTGTGGCACCGGCTTCCTGCTCGTCGTCGTCCTCTTCTCGATCCTCATCTTTGCCCTGCTCGGTCGCCCGCCATTCCTGCTGCGTATCCTGAGCCGCATCGTGCTCGTGCCGCTGATTGCCGGGATTGCCTACGAATTCCTCCGGCTCGGCGCGCGGTTCTATCACCATCGCTGGATGCGCATTCTCCTCGCGCCGAGCATGGCGCTCCAGAAACTGACGACGCGCACGCCGGACGACACGATGCTTGATGTTGCCGCAGTCGCGCTCCGGCGCGTCCTCGCCGCCGATGACGTGATTGAGCGGGCGACGATCACCGACGATGCGCTGGCCGCCAATCAGAAAGGGCAGCCGCTCCGGCCCGCGCCGGTGCTGACCGCGATCCCAACAAGTTCCGGCGCGGATGGCTGACATCACCGTTCGCCGCGCCGATTCGCAGGCGGATCGTGCTGCCTGCTTCGCGATCCGCGCGGCAGTCTTCGCGGATGAGCAAGGCGTGCAGGGTGCGGAAAAGGGCGACCGGGACGACGCGACCGCCATCCACGCCCTCGGCCTCGTGGATGGCGTACCGGCGGGGACCGGACGGCTGCACATTGTCCGCGCGCGGAGTGGCCCGGAAGGTCAAATCGCCTGGGTCAGCGTCCTGCCGCGCTTCCGTCGCATGGGTGTCGCCACCCTCGTCATGCAGCATCTGATGGATGCGGCGCACGATCTTGCCCTGCCGATTGTCACGCTGAGCGCGCAGACCTACGCGAAGGGCCTCTATGAATCGTTTGGCTTCGAGCCGATGAGCACGCCCTTCCACATGGCGAACATCGAGCATATGATGATGATTGCGCATCTGAGAGAGCAGCAAGAAGCAGACAGCGGGCAGTAGCCTGTGGGCTAGGCCACATGAGGCTCCACATTGGCAATCACTCAGGAAGCATGTGTCACGCAGGTCCTGGCTTCACCTGACCGCTCTCGGCAAAAAATCGGTGGAGTTCTTGCGCCACCTGTTCCGGCTTGCCGCCCCGATCGCTATTCCATGCTGCCCCATGACCGAGACCGGACAACTCGATGCGCGTGGCATGCGGCAGGACCTGTGAGAGAGCTTCGACGGCACGTTTCAAGTACGCCGGGCTCTTGCTTCCGCCGAGCAGAAGTACCTCAATGCCTATCGCCCCGAAGCTCTCCAGCGTGTCGCTCATCTCGGTGACCAGCTGGAAATCGTTGTGCAGCGTCGAGGCGAGCAGCCGCATCGGTACGTAGCCGTCCGACCCTTTCTTTTCCTCGCTTTTCATCATCATGTTGGTGAGCCGTTCAAGTAGCCAGCGGGGGATGGCGTTCATGACCGGCGGCCCCATCTGACCTGCTTTCATGCCGGTGATCAGTGCTGCGGCCGTCTTGCCGTCGGCCATCTCCCTTTCATAGCGCGCGACCAAGGCGGTTGGCAGCGAGCCGTTGAGAAAGAACGGTGGTTCGAAGAGGGCGAGTTTGTGGATAGCGGGGAGAGTGAGCGCCGCCTGGAGCGCGATGATGGCGCCCGAACTGAGCCCAAAGACAGAGTGGGCGCCCGTGTGCGTCAGAAGGGCGTCCAAATCTTCCACTTCCTTCTGGATGTTGTACTCGTCGCTGCCCGGGCCGCTTAGGCCGCGGCCACGGCGGTCGGGCGCAGAGACGGTGAAGGTATCGGCTAGCGCCTCGGCGAGTTGCATGAAGTTTTGGGCGGTCCCCATCGTGCCCTGCACGAGCACGATGCCCGGGCCGTGGCCGAGCTGGCGGTAGCCGATGATGGCGCCATCTTTCGAGATGACGGAGTCGGTTGTCGCGTGCTCCCACATGGCGGCGATCGGTTCGCCGGTGGCGCCACGCGTCGATTCCATCTGCTTCAGGGTTGGGATCTGTTCGCTCGACACGGTCATGATGCTGTCCCTCCTTCGTCGGGGGCGAATGCGGCCGCGACCTCCCGCAGCCATTGGTCATTCCAGGTCAGGTGCCCAGTGTGCAGGTCGTCCACCACGGCGCGAAGCCAGGCAAGTTCGACCGTCAGCATCACCCGCCGGTATTCCTCCTCCAGTTGGAATAGGCGCGGCAGAGTGCCGACGCTACGGAGCAGCTCGTCGATCTCGACCAGCGCATCGGCCACCGCCCGTGCGCGAATCTCGAGCTGCGCGCACACCTCATCGGGTGTCAGCAGCGTGAGCACCGAGACGCCCGCCGGGAAGTCGGGGTAGTCGGTGCCGGTCGTTCGCAGGATCTCACGTAACCACTCCCGAGCGGTGTCGCGGCCCTGATCGGTGATCGTGTAGACGATCCGATCGGGGTGCTTGTCGCCGCGCAACGTCGCGTGGACCGCGATCAGCCCGAGACGCAGCAGCCGCTCGATCGTCTGATACAAACTCGCCCGCTCCCGGACGTTGACGACCCGATCTTTGCCGCGCTGCTCGATCAGCCGCTGCATGCGGTAGGGGTGCATCGGCTCCTCGCCGAGCATCGCCAGAACAATGAGACCGAGGGGCGACCGTCGCGCGTGTTTCATAGTGAGGATATTACTAGAAGGATTATGGCGTGTCAAGTGGCGCGGTCGATCTCATCACTGCACACCGATGAACGGTTGGACTTCGCTGCCGCCTTCTGATGTTTGCTGCCTGCTGTCGGCTATACCAAGCGGAGGGACGGCTGGACATCGAGGTCCCAGCCAGCGAAATCGTCCGCCTGCATGCGGCGTTCGGCGGCAGCGCCGATCATCGCGGCGTTGTCGGTGCAATAGACCGGGGGGGGGCAAAAGAGGGGAACATCAACGGCTGCCGCCAGTCGTTCCCGCAGCAGCCGGTTCGCGGCGACGCCCCCGGCGAGCAGGACGGACGCCGCGCGGTACTCGCGGGCCGCACGCGCGACGGGCGCGACGAGCATGGCGACGATTGCGTCCTCGTACCCGGCGGCGAGGTCCGCGATAGGCGTCTCGTCCTTCAAGCGGATTGGGCGGTGCGTGACGAATGGGGTCGCCGCGCTCCGCTCCGCCGGTTCGTCCGGCAGGCGGTAGGGCGCGACGGCGCGCAGCAGCGCGGTCTTGATGCCGCTGAAGGAGAAATCGGACGGATTGTCCGTGCGGGCATGGGCGAATGGGAAGCGCGCCGGATCGCCCATCGCCGCCGTGCGGGAGATCGCCGGGCCACCCGGATAGCCGAGACCGAGCAGTCGCGCCCCCTTGTCGAACGCCTCGCCCGCCGCGTCGTCGAGCGTGCTGCCGAGCAGCCGGTACGCGCCGTGCCCGGTCATCAGGACGAGCGATGTGTGGCCTCCGGAAACGATCAGCCCGACGGCGGGAAACTGCGGTTCCGGCGCGTCCGTCTGCCCCGGCGGCACGAGCCAGTTCGCGTAGAGATGCCCTTCGAGATGGTTGACGCCGATCAAAGGCAGTGCCCGCGCGCAGGCGAGGCTCTTCGCGACATTGACGCCGACGAGCAGTGACCCCGCCAATCCCGGCCCCATCGTCACCGCGAGAGCGTCGAGATCATCGAAGGTGCAGCCCGCCGTATCGAGCGCGGCGCGCACGACGGGCACGATTTCCGTCACATGACGGCGCGACGCGAGTTCGGGCACGACGCCGCCGTAGCGCGCGTGGAGATCGTTCTGCGAGGCAATGATGCTACTGCGGACGAACCGGCCACCGCTGATGACCGCCGCCGCCGTCTCGTCACACGACGACTCAATCGCGAGGATGTCCATGCGCCAGCCCGTCTGAATAGGAGCGCGGGTCCGCCGCGCCCGCAAGTGAGTCGTAGAACGCGGCGATCCGGGCATCATTAGCCTGCCGCAGCGCGATGTACTGGGCGTGATAGGCAGCGGTGTTCGCCGGTGGCGAGGCCATCACGTAGGCGTCCTCACCATCATCGCTGTAGTACCGGCGGCGCGTCCCCTGCACGCTGAAGCCATACTTCGCGTAGAGGCTCTGCGCGCGTAGGTTCGAGACGCGCACTTCCAGTGTGATCCACGTCGCATTGCGGCGGATCGCTTCGGCGATCAACGCTGTGAAGATGTATTCGCCGACGCCCCGACCACGATGCGCGGGTGCGACACCGATAATCGTTATATGCGCCTCATCCGCCTGCACCCACATCCCCGCGAAGCCGCAGATCGGCGCGTGCATCGGCGGGCCGATGCGCTCCTGGTGGCGGTGAAAGAGCGGAAAGAGCGGGCGCGCCTGCCGCTCCTCGGCGCGCTCAGCCACCGACCCCTCCGGCGGACGCCAGCGGCAGACGAGGTAATAGTTTCCCTGTGAATTGCCCAGTTCACGCCGGTACGCGCTGATCGGCCACGGCGTCGGCACGGATTGCACCTCGACCGCGTGAACCTCGGACAGGTCCTCGATTGTCATCGGTTCAATCACGTAAGGCACTGCCACTTATCCTTTCGTGGCGCATGGCGCGCTCGTCGGCGCCGACGTGTGCAGGTAGAGCGGTTCGAGCGCGACGAGGTCGTCGGCTTCCCCCATAAGTATGCGACGCCATGCCATCGCTGCCAATGCCCCCGGTCGGCGGATGCGGATGCTTGCCGATGGAATTGTCACACCGGGCATGGCAGCGCATATCACCTCCGCCGCCGCGCCATCCAGATCGCCACAGACGATTGCGTCGGGGTATGCCGCCAGGGCCGCGCCGATTGCCGCGCCAGTGCCGTGCGTCACGGGCCGCATCTCCTGCATCCTGCCCTCCCGCTCTTCGTAGATCGCGTAGGCGAAGCGGCCCCGGCCGGCCGCGATCATCGCGCAGACCGGTCGCCGCGCGTCGCGGAACGGCTCGGCAGTAACGGCCAGCGTCGGGCAGCCAACGATGGGAATATGCAAACCCAACGCCAGCCCCTTCGCGATGCCCATGCCGACACGCAAGCTGCTGAACGATCCCGGCCCGGTCGCGATGGAAACGGCGCGGAGATCGTCCTGCGTATGCCCCAACCCTTCGAGCGCGCGTATCGCTTCCGCCAGCAGCGTCGCCGTCCCTTGCCGTTGCCCGCGCCAGATCGCCTCGGCACACAGCACGTCGCGCTCCGCGATGGCGAAGCCGATCGTCTCCGACGAGGTATCAAGGGCGAGGAGCAACCCCGCGCCGGTATCCATCAGTTCACCCGCTTCAGTGCATCGAGCAGGTGCGCGCCACCGCCGTAGCCAGTGAAGATCAATGTCCGCGCCTCGTCGCCCGCGTCGGCAATCGCGATGTCCAGATAGGACTCCGGCACGAATCCACCATCCACGGCGCGCTCCGGCCACTCGATGACGACGGCCCACTCGCCGCCGAAATACTCATCGAGACCGACCGAATCGAGATCGCCCCTCTCACCGAGCCGGTAGAGATCAATATGCGCCAGCGGCACCGTCTCGCCCACCGCGTTTCGCCCCACATATTCATTGACGAGCGTAAAGGTCGGCGACGGGATCGGACCAACGATGCCGAGTCCCGCCGCCACGCCGCGCGCGAACTGCGTCTTGCCCGCGCCGAGGTCACCGCGCAGGAGCAACATGTCGCCCGGCCGCACCACCCGCCCGACGCACGCGCCGAGGTGCGTCGTCTCCACCGAAGCGCGACTTTCGACAGTACGGGACGGGGCGGCAATGCGCGTGGGGCTGACAGCATTCATGCGGGAAATGATACCATGCGACCGCGAAGAGCGAAGGAGACGCATCGGCAATGGCACTCGCACGACCGGACAGTCCCGATCCATCCGCATTCTGGGATGCGCTCAGTACATCGCAGCGCGGCGTGTTGCTGCACGCGGCGGTGAGTGCCGAGGAAGAAGGCGGCAAGGCGTTTCTCGTCGGTGGCCCGGTCCGCGATCTGTTGCGCGGTGATGTGCGCCTGCGCGACATTGACATTGTCACGACCGCCGATGCCCGCCGTGTCGCGCAGCGATTCGCGATAACCGCCAACGCGGCCGTCGCGAAGACAACCGATTTCGGCACCGCAACCGTCCGCGCCTTCGATGGCGCCAGTCACGCGAGCGTGGATTTCGCGACGGCGCGCACGGAAACGTACCCGCAGCCCGGCGCACTGCCGATTGTCGCGTTCCCCGCACGCATCGGCGAAGACCTGCACCGGCGCGATGTCACGATCAACGCGATGGCGCTCCCGATCACGCCGCACGGCTTCGGGCCCCTACTCGACCCAACCGGCGGCCTGGCAGATCTCCGGGCGGGCGTGATCCGCGTCCTGCACGATGCCAGTTTCCGCGACGATCCGACGCGTCTCTACCGTGCGGCGCGCTATGCCGCGCGCTTTACCTTCACCATTGAACCGCACACAACCATTGAACCGCACACAGCATCGCTACTCCATGCGGCAGTCGTCGGCGGCGCGCTGACAACAATCTCACCCGACCGGAAACGGCACGAACTGGACCTCGGTATCCGTGAGCGCGATCCGGTCGCGTGCTTTGATGCGTTTGACACATACGGGTTACTGCGTGTCACATCGCCGGTACTCATGTGGGATGCGTGGGTCGCGACGCGCATGCGCCGCGTTGCCCCAACGGCATGGCCGGTCTGGGCCTTCTTCGTCTGCCGACAGGATGATGCAGCCATCGCACGACTTCTGACGGACCTATCGGTTGGGGCGATGCAGCAGCCCATTCGCAGGCTGATTGGCGTTTGGCGAGCGAGGGACGCCATTGCGAATGCGCCACGTCTTTCCGCCCTCGGCCTATTCCTGGAAAAATTGCCTGAATCAGACGTGTTGGCATTACTGCAGGGAGAACCATCAGCCCAATGCGCCGCGGCATTTTATGCGCGCCTGCACCACATCTCTCGTCAGGATAGGCGATGGGGTACATCGTTTGCGTATCGCCTCATCGAGATTGGTGTCGCGCCCGGCCCGGTGTTTGGCGAGATTCTCGATGCCTTGCGGGATGCGCGGCTCGATGGCGATGTGGAAACGCTGGAAGAGGCGGAAGCCTTTGTGCGGCAGCGCCTCGTGGGGCCTATGCCCGCGTCCTGAAAACGGCGATTTCCGTCTGACTCCAAGCGAAAAAGGCAGTGTAGTCGCGGGTTTTTCAAGGAGTGCAATAGGGGTTGACACATCCAAAACCGAGGTGTAGGGTGGCAACCAGAACCGGGGACCTCTCTTCCTGGCTGTTCCCGGGCTACGCGCACGGTCACTGTTTCGTTGTAATGGGGGTTGCTTCATCGGCCCTGGGGAGAGCCGGAAGCCAACGATCCGCGCATCCGTTCGTGCGGCCTGTATGGCCGGAGGAGAAAATGGGACGGGGCATTGCCACGCGCCGCCTGTTTGGGGAGGGGTTCCGGCTTGACGAATCGGCTCACGCGCCGCGACGTGTTCCGCCGCGCCACCATCGTTTCCGCCAGCGTGCTGACTTCGTATCTCTTCGCCTCACCTGCCGGTGCGGTGATTTTCCCCGGTGGACAAACCGCTACGATTGCTAATACGGGTGGGGATAGCATTCGCCTCCGGTCGGATGCCTCCAAGAGCGCGTCCGTCATTACGATGCTCTCCGAGGGCGCCGTTGTACTCATCACCAATGGCCCGAAAGATGCGGACGGCGTCACCTGGTATCAGGTGCAGTACGCCGGGCAGAGCGGCTGGGTTGACGCCGACTTCATCAGCGCGCGCAAACTGTCGAACTACGCCGCTGTCACCTTTACCGATGGCACGGGCGTGCGCCTGCGCGATAACACCGATACAAATGCGAATGTCATCGGCATGGTGCCGGAAGGCGCGATTGTGCTGATCGTGGACGGCCCGAAATTCAATCAGGACGGGACGCCCTGGTATCACGTCAATCACGCCGGTACGCATGGCTATCTGATGGGTACGTTCCTTGTCCCGACCGATGGCCCGGCCCCGGCCGCGCCGCCGAGTGATACAACGACGAAGACAACCGATGTTACTGTGATGAAAGCGCCGGATGTCAAAGCCGGTGACAATGTTAAGGTAACAAACACGGACGGCGCGGGCGTCCGCATGCGGGATGATGCCGGCTATAGCGCCGATGTCCTGACAATTCTCGAAGAGGGCACGGTCGTGACGGTCACGGGCAAAGCAACGACCGACACGAAGGGCAGCAGTTGGGTGCCCGTCTCCTTCGATGGTATCAAGGGTTTCGTCGTCGGCCCGTACCTGGCGAAGACCAGCGACGCTCCCACGAAGAAGACGCCGCTGCCCGCACCACCCTCAACCAACAAGACGGATAACTCCGCCAGCAACGCGGCGCCCGCGCCGCAGTCCGCCCCGGCCACGGCGACCTCGCTCGGCGCGAAGATCGTTGCGGAAGCGATGAAGTATGTCGGCTATCCGTACGTTTGGGCAGGCGCATCACCGAGCGGCTTCGATTGCTCCGGCTTTGTCATGTACATCACACAGAAGGTTGCCGGGCAGAACATCTCGCACTCAATCGGGCAGCAGGCATCGTCCGGCCAGTACGTCTCGAAAGAAAACCTCCAGCCGGGCGACCTCGTGTTCTTCGCGAACACATACACCGCCGGGCTTTCGCACGCGGGAATCTATATCGGTGGTGGCCGGTTCGTCCATGCGGAAAACGAGGGCACGGGTGTTGTCGTCAGCAACATCAGCGGCGGCTACTATGGGCCGAAGTACTACACCGCTCGCCGCCTCGGCTAGTCTCCCCATTGCTATGAGCGGGCCACCGAAAGGTGGCCTTTTTCTTGTTCACAAAACGATCATCTCTCGCCTTGCAGGGTTGCTATCCTTCGCAGGGGTTTTGATCCTACAGCGCCGCGCAGCTATCTCAGTCAGCGGTTTGACAGTGACCTGCCTGACCGGCTCATGCGGCGCGGCTTCAACTCACTCGGCCTCCGTGTCGGTCCGCTGGCCGAGCTGGGATACCGGCGCACGCACTGTAGCCTCGCTGCCGCGCTCGGTGCGATACGCATACCCCCAGACGCGCATCGCCTCAATCACCGGGCAGAGCGAGTACGCGAAGGCGGTCATCGCGTACTCTACGCGCGGCGGCACGGTCTCCTCGACCGTCCGGCGCACCATGCCGTCCACTTCCAACTGGCGCAGTTGCTGGATCAGCATCTTCTCGGTGACGCTGGGGACGCCACGCCGCAGTTCGCCGTAGCGGCGTGGCCCTCCCGCCAGTTGCGCGAGGATGAGTACCTTCCACTTGCCGCCGATCACCGCAAGCGCGGCTTCGATGTCACCGAGTGCCTGTGATGTGCGTTCCATTTCTCTCCTCTGGGGGCACGCACTAATTTGTGTGTACTACTGCTCCCGACAGTATCCCAGTATACTTTCACTGTCAACGCCGCACCGCGATGAGACGGTGTGGAAAGGAGGGAGGATCAGAAATGTTTGATGAGCATGAAGTCGCATTCCTCGCCTCGCAACGGCTCGCGCGGCTGGCGACCGTCGCCGCGAATGGGCAACCGGACTGCGACGCCGTCGGTTTCGAGTTCGACGGGGAGCGGTTCTATATCGGCGGCATGGCGTTGCCGCGCTCGCGCAAATACAAGAATATCGCGGGCGGCAACCGCCTCGTCTCGCTGATCGTGGACGATCTCGCTTCGGTTGATCCATGGCGCCCGCGCGGGATCAAACTGCACGGCATGGCGGAGATCGTCACGCGCGACGGGCGGTTCGGAGCGCAGGAATACTTCGCGATCACCCCGAGCGTCTCGTGGAGTTGGGGGCTCGTCGGGGACGACTTCTATGCCATGAAGAAGACGATTTGGGCCTCGCGCTAGAGCAATCAAGGAGACAGCGCTCCATCATTGCACCATACTCTGCGGAGATTCAGGAAATTGCATGCAAAACCCCTTGACAAGTGACCGTACAGGGTGTAACGTACAGATAGTAAGAGTTCCGAGGAGTTACGGACGGTTCACTGAGTCACTGGCGGAAATGGTGCAAGCAAGCGGGCTCCCGCAGCGCAACTGGCTCCATGGATCATCCAAAACCGCATGTCGTTTCGGCAGACGCAAGTCCCGGACGAGGTGGCAGGCGGAGTAGGAGCCAGTGACGATAGAAGCCTCAGCCAAGACCCGTTGGGACTCTTACTGTTTTGCGCGCTGTTTCGCTCATCACCACATCCTCGCGCGGTCTGAGCGGCGTGGTCTGCGCGTACGCCTCCGGCTTCAGCACGCACAAGAACGACAGGTTGCGATACCGCTCACGGTAATCGAGCCCGTAGCCAATCACAAATTCATTCGGGCATGGGAAGCCGACGTAATCAAGCGGCACATCCACCAGCCGCTTGTCCGCTTTATCCAGCAGCGTGACGACCGCGATACTCGCGGGCTTCTTCGCCTTCAGATGTTTGAGGATATAGGCGAGCGACAACCCGGTATTGACGACATCTTCGACGAGGATGACGTGCTGCCCCGCGATCTCCTCATCGAGGTCCTTAATGATTCGCACCGCACCCTGCTGCCGCGAGCGGCCCTTCGCCGGTGTCCCGTATCCCGCGACCGCCAGGTAATCAATCGCCAGTGGCCGCGTGATCGTGCGCGCAAGGTCCGCCAGGAAAAAGGTGACGCCCTTCAGGACACCGATCAGTACGACGGTTCGCTCCGCATAATCGCGCGATATTTGCTCGCCGAGCGCAACGACCCGCTCGTGCAGCTCGGCGGGGCTGACGAGAATACGATCAATGTCCTCCGGCCGCAGTTCGGTTATTTCCAGCGCGCCGTAGCCGTACTGCGCGACGAGTTGCTGGTAATCGCGGCGGTAGAGGAGTTTGATGTGCAGTTCGGGGTACAATTCGCGCAGCAGCCGCACTTTGCGGTTCTTTTTTGTCACCAGGCTCTGCTTCATCGTCGTCAACTCGACGTAGAGGTCCTGATCGGGTAGATAAAAGTCCGGCGTGAACATCTCCGTGACGGCATCGTCATCCCACTCGATCGCGAATGAAGTCGGTTCGTAGAGCCACGGGATGCGATAGAAGTCGAGCAGTTCCGCGAAGTCCGCTTCGGCCTGATGCGCGAAAGGGACAGGCACCGGCGGTGTGGATGGCGCGGGCGTATCATCCGGGATGAGCGATAGGCGGCCATCCTGAGTGGGATCATTTACGCGATCTTGCGCCACGCGTGCTCCTTTCGCGGCCCAAGAGGAGTGTGCTGCATCATTGTCTCTTCCTCCTTATACCGAGCATACCATACCTCTTATGTCAAGCCGGTGATGTGCCGCGAACAGGCGGCAACGGCACCGTACCAATGCTATCGGCAGTAACGTAGGAGAGCATTCCTCTGCCCTCATCGACCGTCAGACTCTGTATCCGCGTGATCGGCGGCGCGCCATCGGCCGCGCGGAGCGCTTGCATGATCTGGCCATCCGCTTTGCGGATACGCAGAATCCGGCCCAGCGCGCCATCCGCGATGTAGAGATATGGGCTACTTGCGGGCGCGGCAATTGCGGTCGGCTCCGTGATGGGCGGGACGGCGGGGGTGGCGATCAATTGGCCGGGTGCGCCGCCGACAAAGCCGCGCACCCGGCCATCGCCGAGCAGGACCCAAAGGGTCTGTCCGTCGCTCGCCATATCCACCGCTGTTTTCAGTTCGGCGGTTGCCGCATCGGTGGTCCACGGTTTCACGCCGCTCCCATCGGCGAACGGGACGCGCACGATCACACCCGCCGCACTGTCGAGCAGATACAGCCCGTCATTGAGTGCGACGATCGCCGTCGGGCGCTTTTCACCGACGGCGGGGATTGTCAGTTCGCCCCACGCGCCGTTTGCCGTGCGTGCGAAGAGGCGCGTGCGATCCGTCGTTGCCGGCCCACCAAACCAGAGCAGCCCACGTAGATCACCCGCCGGCACTTTGTTCGCCACATTGCCAGTGGTGAACAGACGATCAGCCTTCCGTGTGACGGCGTTGACCGCATAAACGCCCCAATCGTTCTTGTCGCGGTCGAAGAGGTAGAGCGTGCCGTCATCGCCCGCGAGGATGAGGCGATGATTGCCGGGGCCACCGTCGAAATGGGGCAGTGCGGCGACCGGGCGCGGCGTAACGCGCGTGACGCCCATCGCCATATCGAGCGCCTGCGTCACGGACTGCCGTTCCTGGGCAACGCGCCGTGTTTGCCGCCCTTCAGTCGCTACCTGCTCCAACCGCCCGCTCACCGCCGTCAGGGCGACGTATTGCGCCTGTGGGTCGGGGAGCGCGACCGCTTGCGCCCGCGCCGCCGCGATGCCGTCCAGTTCGTGCGCTGTCGCGCTGTTCGCACGGTGCGATGCCAGCGCGTGAACGATCCCGATCAGCGCGGCAAGCACGAGCGCGAGCAGAAATCCCCCGGCAAGAACCCAGAGGCGCGGCGGCAATTGCGGCAGTCGCCCAATGCGGCGGGCGCGATATGGATCATTCCAGGGCGCGCCGTCCATCTGCCAACCGCGCAGGCGGCCGGATCGGGCGGGTGGTTCCCGCTCGCCGAGGTAGTCCCAACGCTGCTCATCCTCATCGTCCTGCGGGACGGAGGCAGGTGTGGAGCGGCGTTGTGGCACCGGTTCCACGGGAAGCGGGAGTCCCGCAGGCCACGCGTCGGTGACGTTGTCAGTGCCGCTATCGGGTGTGGGCCATGCGGCCCGGTTTCCCGCATGCGCTGCGGCTGAAAGCCCGTTACCACCCATCGTCGAACAGAGGACGCCGTACGCTTGCGGCAAGCGATAGCGCGCCCCGAGCGAGACAAGATACGCTGCCGCATCCATCGCGTCGCAGGCGAGGAGCGGCCCGTCGTCCTCGCGGGACAGCACGCGACCAAGCGCGGAGACGCAGAGCGCGGCGAACAGCCCCTCGCCCGCATCCACATGAAAGAGATCAGGCTCAATTGTTGGGAGGCTGCCGAGCGGTGCGGAGTCGGCGTGACCATGGCGATGCAACGGCGGTGGCGCGGTCGTCCCCTCCGCGCCGCCAATCAGCGCCTGGCCCGGCCCGGCCTGGATGATATATGCGTCCGCGCCCCGTGCGACAAGCGCCGCCAGCCCGATTCCAACCGGCTGGTGCCTTCCGCGCGCTGCCCGCTCATTGTACAGTGCGTCGTTCGCCTCCTCCATGCCCGCGATCAGCGCGTTCGTGTGCAGGCGTGGGCCTGCCGCATCGTACCCGGCGCGGAATGCATCGAGCGCGAGCAGACAGCGTCGCGTCGCGTCCGGGCCGGGTCGTTCGGCCTCCGCACAGAGAATGAGGACCGTTTCGCCGTCATGTGACGTCTCGATCGCTACGGTCGGCGGAATCTCGCCGACACCCGCGCCACATGCGTCGAACGGGACAACTGTCCAGGTGGGTTGCGCCCGTGCGGTGCGGCGCGATCTGGTTGCGAACATCATGCGACCCCTGACGATGCGTCCCACACCCTCGAATTACTAGCCTAATGCAATTCGAGTGTACGTTCACGTCGTACGTATTGTCTCATGGTTGCCGCCGTGTCGCAAGCCTCCGCTCTGGCGTTCGGTCATCTCTGCGCGTAATACTCTTACACGGTAGCCATGTCGTCATAGAGGATCTGCCTGGTGAAAAAGGCCCGAGAGGTCTGCGCTGTGCATCGAAGCGGAGAAGAAGCGCATGAATCGTTCTTGCCGTGCTTCAGCACAAAGTCTCTCTGCTGCACGAAGGGAGTGATAGAATGCCGACTACGTCACCGCCATGAACCTGCTGCACTTTCACGTTGAGAGCGAGGATGCCGTGACCGCCAAGATCGATGCGTACGATGATTTTGCCACTACCTACTCAGAGACGGTCAAGAGACGCGAAGAAGCAGGGATTGAGCATGAGCCGATCATGCCCCATTTCCTGAAGCTGCTCGGTGATATCGTTGGCTTGATGGTCCTGGATGCAGGCTGCGGCCAGGGCTATCTCTCCAGGATCCTCGCCAGTCGCGGCGCACAGGTCACGGGAATAGACATCTCTGCGAATCTGATCCAGATTGCCCGTGCGCAAGATCCTGATCACACGATTACTTATCAGGTTGCCAACCTTTGTCAGCCGTTGCCCGAGTACCGTCAGCACTTCGATCTGGCCGTCAGCCACTTTGTGCTCAATGATGTCTATGACTACCAAGGCTTTCTCTCCACGCTGGGAAGTGTGATGAAACCCGGTGGTCGTCTTGTCCTCTCGATGAATCACCCCTATTCCCTTGTGATGCGTGGTCATGTGCACGATTACTTTGATACCGGGAAGCCAGTCCCCTACCGGGGTCTGGCTGAGTCAGGGGTGAAGGTGCACTTTTACCATCACACATTAGAAGAATACCTGGATGCCTGCTTCGCAGCGGGCTTCCAACTCCAACGCCTGCTCGATATCCCCACACCGGTAGACAGGACCACGAAGCTGCGCAGCGACGCATTGCTGAAGCCGGGATACCACTTCCCCTTCTTCATTGTCCTGAGCCTCATCAAGAACTAACGCCGCAATGAGGTCGGTCTGTCATCTCTTTGCATAACCCGCTGTCCGCGACAACACGAAGGGATTATTCTCTTCGTCAAGGCCATCACCCGGGAGAAAGTGCGGATGATCCGCAGAGGGCGATTCACGCATCGCCCGTACGCATGCCGCAACGCCGCCAATCATTCCTCACTGAACCGCATTGGGTCTCAGCCTGTCAATCACTGTGGCAGGCTGCAGCCTACGCTACTCCCTCATGCGACGGTGATCGGCAGGACGGCGACGAACCCATTCGTGTCTACGCGTGCGCCATCGCGGTTGAAGATCGGTAGTGGATGGGTGGGATCATTGACGGGCGCCATGCCGACGAGGATGCGGTATTGTCCCGGCGCGAGGTCGGGCGGGATGTGGAGATCGTGCGGGTCATAGGGATCGTCCTTCGGCCCCCACATACTTGTCGGCCAGTGGCCGTCGAGTGGCGGGATGTCGTAGACGCCCACCGCGCGGCCCGTCGCGTCAACGAGCCGGACGAGCACCGTGTAATTGTCCGGGATCGCACGGTTCGGCGTGATCCAGCGGAGCAGGAGCGGCGCGAACGCCCCGCGCGCGACCTCCTGCTTGCCATTTAACGTTTCGAGTGACGCGCCAAACAGCCCGATGCCGGTGTCTCCCATCTGGAGATCGGTCGTCACACCGGGCGGTGGATGATCCGCCTCGAACGGCCCATCGTACGCGAAGCAATCGAGCAGGACGCCGTTGTATTTCTGCTCCGCAAAGAGCGTCTGCGGGCGTTGCAGGCTCACAATGCCGTTTGTAATGCCGTTGGTATAGAAGCCGAGAATGCGTCCGTCCGGGTCCTGTGTCGGCGCGCGGTCCGGCGACTCGACGAGCCACGCCCGCTCCCAGCCGCGCGTCTTCTCGATAAAGAAGGCATTGAGCGCGCGGTCCGTGATGTTCGTCCCTGCTGCGAGCGAGGGCGGCGTGACGACCGGGAGGATGCGCAACGCCGGGAATTGCATCGCGTAGTACTCATAGGTGGAACGGAGGTAGCCCGGATAAATCACGATGCCATCACCGGCGCGCGCGTGCTCCGCGAGATGCCGGTACGCCTCGCGCCAATCCTCTTTCTGCGGCACGGTCGAGAAATTTACATCCCGTAACGGCATCCATGCGACGATCAGGACGGCCACGCCTGCGGCAGCCGCGAGCAGCCAGGTCGGCTTCCAGCGCAGCAATCCATCAAGTCCGAGCGCGGCGAGGAGCAGGAAGCCCGGTAGCGCGACGGTCAGATAGCGGGGCTCAAATACCGCGCGCGGTACGGAGAGCAGCATAAAGAGCAATCCCGGCACTACCGTCATTGCCCCAACGACGAGCAGCGCGCGTCGCGGGGGAAAGATTTCCTCTCCTGACCGCTCTCCGTTCCCCGCCCACCATGTCAACCCAACGCCGAGCGCGATCAGCGTGATGTACAGCCAACTTCCCCATGTGTGAGTGCTATTCGTGGCCCGGTTCGTGACGCTGAACTCGACGAGCATCCGTTGCAGGATGGCCCATGGCGTCGCCTTCACCTGCCATGTCGGACCGTTCTGGACGGCGAAGATCGCACCCCAGATCAGGAGCGGCAGTGCGGCGACGCCGATGAGGATCACCAGCCAGCGTACCTGCCGCCGTGCCGGTCGCACGCCGTATCCCGCGCGCCAGAGGCCAACGGCAATCACCGCGTGCGCGGCGAGCACGAGGAGAAATGTGGCATGGATGCCCAACGTGACCGCCGCGACGATCCCGTAGGCGATCCACGCCGCGCCACCGCGCCGGATTGCCGCGAGGAGCGCCCATGTCGCCACAATCGTCAGGAAGACGAGCAGGCTGTACATCTTGGCATCCTGCGCGTACCAGTGCGCATAGGGCGAGATCGTGAGTAATGCGGCGGCAATTACGGCGAGGCGCGGCCCACGGAGCGCGCGGCCGAGACCGTAGAGGGCAGGGATGGCGAGCGTCCCGGCGATGGCCGAGGGCAGCCGGACGGCGACTTCCGATGTGCCGATCGCCTTGATCCATGCCGCCATGCCGAGGGTGTAGAGCGGCCCGTTCTCGCCCGGATTGACGAAGTTCCGCAGCAACGCGGGGAGCGGCTGCCGGGCGCGCATCACGAGGTCCGCTTCGTCGAACCAAAGCCCTTGCTGACCGAGGTGATAGCGACGCATCAGGCCGCCGAGCAGCGTGAGCAAGACGAGCAGGACGAGCGGAATCGCCTCACCGCGCCAGCGTTCCCACCCAGGGCGCGCGCGTGGCGGCGATGCGGCGTTTGCTGGTATCTGTTGCTCGACGACCGCCATCAGCGTTCCACTCCTGACGCAACAACCGGACCCGTGATTGCCTCGGCTGCCATGACGCCGAGCGTATCGTACAGCGCGAGCATCTGCGTGGCGATTGCGGGCCAGGTGAAGCGCTCCGCGTATGCCGCCGCACCCGCACGGAGCCGGGCCGCAAGGAGATCGTCCCGGAGAATCGCTTGCACGGCCCCCACGATCGCTCGTGCATCGCCGGTCGGTACACAGCGCGCGACCTCGCCATCCCGAAAGGCGGGCAAGCCATCATAGACAGCGGGCGCGGGCGTCGTCGTCACAACGGGAATACCCTGGGTAAGCGCTGCCAGGAGGCTACCCCGCCGTGGTGACGCGCCATCGCGATAGGGCAGCACACAGACATCGCTCGCCGCCAACGCCTCCGCGACTGCGGCGGCGGGTAGCGGGCCGGTTCGATGCACGAACGCCGTCAGGCCCCCCGCCGCGCATTGCCGGTCAACGGTGGCCTCCGTCGCACGATTCGTCGGGTCACTTAGACCCGCCCCGGCACCGATCAGCAGGAGGTGGGCATTCATTTCTTCCCGTCGTAGCATTGCCAGTGTGTCAATCACCGTCTCGACCCCCTTCGACTGATTCAGCAGCCCGAAGGTTGTCAGCAACGGTGCGTTAGCGGGAATCCCGTATCGCGCACGAATCGCCTGCGGATCGCGAACGGAGGCCGGGGGAATGTTACTGCCAATCGGGATGAGCGTGCCATTCGCGCGCCACTTCCGCAACAGCGCGACATCCGCCCCATTCGTCCCGATGGCGACACTGCTCGCGCATGCCAGATGCCGCGTCACCCACGCGCGCAGTGGCCCGGCTTTCGGGAAGAGATACGGATGGCGCAGATCGTGGAACGTCGTCACGAAATGGTAGTCACAGGACGTATGCAGGTGGAATGCTTTTCTTGGTGTTCTCGGGCGCACAATCGGAGTATGCCACGCGAGCCGATCCGGCAGGAAATTGATCGCCGGGTGCATGCCATACATGCCTGTTTGGTATTGGAGATGCACAATGTCTGGCCGAAAGAAGCGCATCACTCCATGTACGGTATTCACGCTGCACCAGCCCCATGATGGAGTGCGCTCATATACCGTTACATCCTCATCGTGCCGCACCGTGCCATTCCCGGTTGTCAGCACGGCAACTGTCGCCCCGGATTCCGCGAGATGGGCGGCAAGCAGCGCCGTGTAATCGCCAATGCCGCCCGGCATTGGCGGATACTCGGCGGAGATGAGGAGGACACGCCGTGCCACGTTCAGTGTCCTCGACCGGGCGGGAGAAGCAGCGCGCGGAGCGTCGCCCACGCCGCCAGCACGCGTGCGGCGCGCAGGTCGCGTTTGTGACCGAGCGACCATTTTGCCGCCTCACGAACGAGCCGCACGGTCTGATCCATCACGAGCGCGCCGCGCATCACCCATCCGGCGGTCGGCCCGTAGAGTTGGCCCATCAAGTGCGTCTTGCTGACGGCGAATGCCCGCTGCCGCGCGGTGACATTCTGGCCGGTACTCGTCCCTTCGTGATGCCGCACCTCCGCCTCTGGCACGAAGCGGACGCGCCACCCCGCCCGCCGCACGCGCCAGCACCATTCCGGCTCCTCCGCGTAGAGGAAGAGCCGTTCATCTAGCAGCCCGACCGCCGCGAAAACTTCCCGCCGCACGAGCAGGCAGGCGCCAACGAGCCAGTCCACATCCTGCGGCACATCGTCCGGCAGATCGGCGCGGTAATAGTGCGCGAGGGCGGGATGATTCGGCCACCATTCCTGCACGACCGTGCTTTCGACGAGCGCGGTCGCGAGCGTCGGAAAGCGGCGGCGCGACGGCTGAATCGTCCCATCGGGATAGCGCAGGAGCGGGCCGACAACCCCAACTGTCGGATCGGCGGAGAGCGCGCGATGAAGGGCAGCGAGCGCGCCAGGAGTCAGTTCCGTATCGGGATTCAAAAGTAGGACGGCATCGCCGCCTGCCTGCTTGATGCCGAGATTGTTCCCGCGCGCGAATCCGGTGTTCTCTCCCGGTTCGAGGAGGATGACATCTGGGAATGATGCATGCACCATCGCAGCCGTGCCGTCCCGCGAATCACTCTCCACAACGATTGTCTCAACGATATATCTGTCACTATATTCATGGATCGAGTGCAGGCAGGCGCGCAACAACTCCCGCGTGTTGCGGCTCACAATGACGATGGAAATGTCCGGCTCTCGTACCACTTGATGCAATCTGTCCCGCTCAATCGTGCCGACATTCAGCGCCCCGCCAATGCGCTATCGTACCACGCGGCGCGGGTTGGGATTTCCACACCGATAATCCGCGTCCACGGTTGGGCGGAGAACGACGCGGTCGCCATGCAGCGTGTGCCGCGCGGTATCGGTGGATACGTCGCTTCGGGTCATGACGCCGCGGTATCGGATGCCGGGCGAGGCCAGGAGCGCGCCTCGACCATCGCGCACGGGCCACCGGCAATCACGTCGAGGCCGAGGGCCGCCGCATGCGCGATGACCGCCGGTGATTCCGCGCCGGGTTGCAGCCAGATGCGCGTGATTCCCGCCGCCTTCGCCTGATCGAGCACCGGCGGCACACGCTGCGGTGGGATGACGATGTCCAGCACTTCCACACCATCCGGCAGCGACGCGATATCGGGATAGGCCGGGTCGCCCTCCACCGTCGCGAGCGTCGGGTTCACCGGGTAGACTGTGTACCCACGTTCGCGCAGCACCCGATAAATTCGGTTGCCAAATTTCGCTCGGTTATCACTCGCCCCCACGACTGCCCACATCCGCCGCTCCACCCAATCCTCAATCCGTGCCCGCGTTTCCATAGTATCTCCTCTCAGACGACGAAAAAGTCTGAACCGCCAAGACGCCAGGGACGCCAAGAGAGGGAATCAGCACAGAGACCACTGAGACCACGGAGGACCCAAAGAAATAAAAACAAAAGATCTGTGCTCTCTGTGTCCTCTGTGCTCGTGTCATTTCTTGGCGTCCCTGGCGCCGTGGCGGTTCAATTTCCTTCTTGCAAGAATGGTACGACGGCCTGCACGAAGGCGTCCGGCTTGCGGGCGTGGAGGCTGTGGCCCGCGCCGGGAATCTGGATGGCGCGGCCGTCCGGAAGCAGATCGAGATAGAGAGCGGCATCGGCATTGGAGACGAAGCCGCCGGAGGCCGTGTCACCGTAGACGAGCAGGACCGGGCAGCGCAGCGCCGCAACCGATGCGTCGAGTGTAATTGGCTCCTCCTGCGCGAGATAGGCATCGAGGACGCCCGGCGCAGTCGCTTGCGCGGCTGTGGCTGCCGCTCGAATCCGCGCCTCGCTCCAGCCGCGATTGACGCGCCGGAAATGCGCCTCGACCGCCGCCATCGGCATGGCAAGCATCTTCAAGTACCCTTTCGCCAGCAGCACAACGCGGGAATCGGCCCGATCGAGACGCGGTGGCGTATCTTCGATCACGATCCGGCGCGCCCAGCCCGGATGGTGCGCCTCCGCAATCCGCGCGACGGAGCCACCGAGCGAGTGACCAATGATGTTTGGCTGCCACCAACCGAGACGCGCCGTCAGGGCGGCGACATCCGATGCATAATCGGAGAGATTGTATCCCGTGGTGGGATGATCCGATGCGCCGTGGCCACGAAGATCAACCGCAACGACAGAGAAACGTTCGACGAGCGCGGGGATGACCGGCAACCACGCATCCCATGTCTGCGTCATCGCGGGCAAGAGCAGCAACGGCGGCCCGTCCGACGGCCACCGCGCGACATGAAGCGCGACCGGGCCGACGGTCATCCGCTCGTGAATCGGCGCGTTTTCGGTGCGATGTATCGCCATGCTTCCCGCTTCCGCTCCCCGCTCAGTGGCCATTATGCCGCAGTATATCGCCTGCTATCGCTGTCGGCATCGTTCCTGCAACGACTATACTGCCAGTGAAGTGATTCGCTTCCTTTCGCATCCCGGCACGCTGGCCGGCGCTCCTTGACAGTTGCGCAAGGCGGTCCGATGATATATGCGGATATGATGAAAAGCGATTACAGGAGGTAGGTGCTAAAGCAATAACGGATGCGAAGGTCTTTGAGCCATCAATGGCATGCAGAAACGGCCTTGTTCGTGTTGCGCGATCTTTGCATCCGAAGAGGAGAGGAATCGCATTCGCGATGGTTGCCGGGGCGGATGATGTGCCGCGCCGAATAGTAAAGGAGTAGTCTTCGTGGAACATGGCATCTGGAACAAACGATTGAGCCGCCGCGCGATGCTCGGCGGTATCGCGGGGAGCGCGGCAGCCGCCATTCTCGCCGCCTGTGGTGGCAGCAAGGCGACGGACACGCCAGCCAGCCAGCCGACGACCGCCTCCACGACGGCGGGAAGCACGACCAGCCCAACGACAGCGGCCAGTTCGGCAGTGGCGACACGCCCCGCGAGCAGCGCCGTCGCGGTCAGTACCGCGCCAGCGGCCGCGAGCAGCGCGCCCGCCGGAACAACCGCCGCCGCTTCGACGACGGCCGGGACGACGAGCGCGGCAGTGTATTCGCCGCAGGGGACAAAGTCACCGAACTTCGCGTCCACCCAGTCGCTTCGCATCGTCGCCGCCGGGGACCCGAAAACCCTCGACCCGGCCATCGGTCAATACGCGACGGACATCGCCTTCATTCACCTCCTGTACGACTCCCTCTACTCATTCGATGACAAGGGCAACCTGATCCAGCGCGCCGCCATGGCAGTCCCGACGCAGCAGAACGGGGGCATCTCTTCAGATGGCCTGACGTACACTGTGAAGATCAGGCCGGGCCAGAAATACTCCGACGGCTCGCCCGTCATGGCGAACGATTATGTCTATGCGGCCAAGCGGTTCATCAACCCGATGACTGCCTCCAACTACGCGTCGTTCGCCTCGGACATCGCCGGGTACAAGGAACTCTACGCCGCGACGAAGAACGCAACGCCGACGGCGCAAACCCTGCAACCGCTCGTGGACAAACTCGGTATTACCGCGCCGGATGACACGACGCTGGTCTTCAAGCTTGCCAGCCCGCAGCCGGTCTTCACGCAAATTCTTTCGCTCTGGGGTTTCGCCCCGCTCAAGCAGGCGGTGGTTGAGCAGGGTGGCGCAAACTGGTGGCAGACGCCGAAGAACCACGTCACCAACGGCGCGTGGATGCTCGACACCTTCAACAGCAACCAGAATCTGATCTTCAAGCCGAACCCGAACTACACCGGCGAGAAGCCATTCCTCACGCAGGTCGAGGCAAAGATCATCAAGGACCCGGCCCAGATCTGGACGGCCTACCAGAACAACGAACTCGACCTGATCAATGTGCCGACCGGCAACCGGCAGCAGGTGTTGAGCGATCCGTCGTAATAAGGCGCAAATTCTGCGCGGCCCGCAACTGACGACCTTCGCGCTCTCGTTCAACAGCAAGATGGCGCCGTTCGATAAAGTGGAGGTGCGCAAGGCGTTCGCGACTGCCATAGACCGGCAAACCTTCATCAACGATGTGTTGAAGACCATCGGCAAGCCGACAACCGCGTGGATCGCCCCGAATGAACCGGGGTACAGCGCGGATATCGGCTCGCAGTACAAGTTCGACGCCACCAAGGCAAAGAAAATCCTCAGCGATGCCTCGATTGACCCGAAAAGCCTGAGCGCCAAACTGACGTTTGTGAATGCTGGCGACGGCCCGGCAATCGCGCAGTCGGTCCAGGCGCAGATGCGTCAGAATCTCGGCGTCGAACTGCAACTCGATCCGCAGGAACAGAAGGTCTACGACTCGCTCGTCTCCGACAAGAAGCAGTACCAGTTGACGACCGGCGGATGGGCCGCTGACTACCCCGATCCGCAGGACTGGCTGCCGGAACTGTTCGGGACGGACGGCGGCAACAACTCCTACAACTACTCGAATCCGCAGGTGGACACGCTCTTCAAACAGGCGGCGATCGAGCAGGATAACGCGAAGCGCCTCGCGCTGTATGGTCAGGCGGAGAAGATCATCGTGGACACCGACTGCGCGGTCGGCCCGATCTACAACCGCGAGTGGTTCTATGTCCATAAGCCGAACCTGACCGGTGCGGTGATCAATCCGATGGACAGCAATTACATCGGCGATCAGCATGCCTTCCGCGGCTACCAGTTCACGAAGTAGCATCGGCGCCACGCGGGGCGGTTTCCCAGCCGCCCCTCAGTGTCTATGAGCGAGCAGAATACCGGTGGTGGGGGGGGGGG
>JBPCPB010000396.1:0-4166 GCA_050999735.1 Thermomicrobiales bacterium
CAACTTCCTCAAGACGCCGGTGGTGCGCTCGCGTCGGCCGCTCTGGGACATGAAGCATCCGGGGAGTGAGGACTGGCGACAGGGCACACATTGAGATCCTCAACGTCCTCCCGCTGTGCAGGGAAAGGCGCGGCGGTGAGAAGGATGGTACAGATACTGCGCTGTGAAAAGGACGGATTTGCATGGAACCGCGTGGTGGCCGCGAGGCTGACCGATGAACGACCAGACCGCCTATATGCAGGGGCAAATCGCCCTCGATGATGCCCGCTTTCTGCTGCTCGCGGAGCGGCTGACCTATACGGTCGTGCAGACGCGCTTGCACGAGGCGGCGCTCGAAGAGGCGGAAGAGCAGGTCGCGCACCTGGAGGAGCTCATCGCGACGCTCGCACCGCTCGATAGCGCGAACGCGCGCCGCGTGGCGATGCTGACGGCGGAAGTGGATCAATTGCGCGCCCTGGCGGTGGCCGGTGAACTGGATCGGGTACTTGCGACGCTCATCCCGACGATGGAGACGATTGGCGCGCGGGTGCATGCGCTCGCGGACGACCTCGCCGCGGCCGCGACGCTGGCGGAACGCGCGCAACAGTGTGCGAACATGCTGCCGCGCGAGACGATCCGGCAACGTATCGCCGCGAACGAAGTCGCCGAGCGCGTGCGGGGCATGCAGGAACTGACGCGCCTGCTCGGTCATTTTCTGGGAGAGGAGCCGGCCCAATGATCGTCATGAAACAGGTCTATGCGCCTGCGGTCGAGAGCGACGGCTATCGCGTGCTCGCCGAACGGCTCTGGCCCCGCGGCGAGAGCAAGGTCAAAGCCAAACTCGATGCCTGGGAAAAGGAGGTCGCGCCCTCCGCCGACTTGCGCCACTGGTACGGTCACGACCCGGACAAATGGACCGAGTTCCAGTCCCGCTACGAGCGCGAACTGGCGACTCCGGCGGCGCAGGCGATCCTCGATGACTTGGCGGCACGGGCGCGGCACGGGACCGTCACGCTCGTCTATGCGTCGCACGCGGGCGAGATCAGTAACACCGCAGTACTCCTGCGACTGATACAGGAGCGCCTCGCTCACACGCACGGGAAGCGCGCATCCACCTGAGCCTGCACCGAGGCCCGCAGCACAGCAGCGTGAGGAGGGGTCGATGCCACAGTACACGTATCTGCTCATCGGAGGCGGGATGACCGCCGACGCCGCGACGCAAGGCATTCGCGCGGTGGACCCAACTGGCACGATCGGCCTGATTGGATCGGAGCCTGTGCCGCCGTACAACCGGCCACCGCTGTCGAAGGGCTTGTGGAAAGGCGACGCCCCGGAGAGTATCTGGCGCGCAACGGCCAAGCGCGGTGTCGCGATGCATCTCGGGCGCACCGCGCGGGCGCTTGATCCGGCGGGTAAGCGCGTCACGGATGACACCGGGGTAATCTATACCTACGACAAATTGCTGCTCGCTACGGGCGGGACGCCCCGCCGCCTTCCCTTCGGGGGCGAGGAGATCATCTACTACCGCACGGTGGCCGACTACGAGCGTTTGCGTGCGCTCACCGCATGGGGGCAGCGATTCGCGGTGATCGGTGGCGGCTTCATCGGCGCGGAGATCGCCGCGGCGCTGGCGATGAACGGCAAAGAGGTGGTGCTGATTTTCCCCCGGAAGGGCATTAGCGCCCGCATCTTCCCGTCCGAGCATGGCCGGTTCCTCAACGACCTCTATGGCGAGCACAACGTGACGGTCGCGGCGCAGGAGCGCGTCGTCGGCATGGAGCGGCGCGGTCGGCGGCATGCCCTCACGCTCCGGCATGTGCGGACGGGCGAGGTGCGGGAAATCCTCGTCGCTGGCGTCATCGCCGGCCTCGGTATCACGCCGAACGTGGCATTGGCACGGCAGGCGGGACTGATCGCGGACAATGGGATGGCGGTGGACGGCATCGAGGTGGATGCCTCGCTACGGACGAGCGATCCAGCGATCTACGCCGCCGGGGACGTGGCCAATTTCGCCAACCCCGCCCTCGGCGTGCGCCTGCGCGTGGAGCACGAGGACAACGCCAACACAATGGGGCGCATGGCGGGGCGGGCGATGGCAGGCAGCGTCGAATCCTACGATCACCTGCCCTTCTTCTCCTCCGATCTCTTCGACCTGCGCTACGAGGCGGTCGGGCAGGTGGACGCGCTGCTGGAGATGGTGGCCGATTGGCGGGAGACCCATCGCGAGGGCGTGCTCTACTACCTGCGCGATGGTCGGGTGCGCGGGGTATTGCTCTGGAACGTCTCGGGGCAGGTGGACGCTGCCCGGCGGCTGATCGCCGAGCCGGGTCCCTTCCGGCCCGCAGATCTACGCGGGCGGCTCCCGGAAAAGCCGTAGTCATGGCCGGAGCAGCAGCGGATGATGACCACCGGTATGGACGATTGGCAGGAACAACCCAGGAGAGATATGAACACCGAACAGCAATCGCAGCCGAAGATCAGTCTGATCGCCGCGCTGTCAGAAAATCATGTCATCGCCCGGGACGGGAAAATTCCCTGGCAGCTGCCCGGCGATGCGAAACGATACCGAGAGAAAATAGATGGTCGGGTGATCATCGCCGGCCGGGAAACCTTTGACCGGACGTACCGGAATGACGTGAGTATCGTCCTGACGAGGAAGGACGACTATCGGTCGCCGATTCCCGCAACGATTGTCCATACCGTCAGTGATGCCCTGCGTGTCGCGCGGGAGAAGCTCGCCGACGTTCGCGCTGAAAAGCGGGATGAGATCTTTGTCATCGGTGGCGGAGAGATTTTTCGACAAACGATCGGCACCGCAGACACGCTCTCTTTAACGATCATTCATCAGACGGTTGAGGGCGATACGTTTTTCCCTGATTACTCGGCGTTCACAAAGACGGTTTTCGAGGAAACACACAAAGAGCATGGGTATCACTATACCTTTCTTGATCTGGAAAGAGCGCTCTCGTGACAGGGGGACAGGAAGCGTTGGCTGCACTGCGCAACAATGGACAGTGACGAAGGAGCGAGTACCCATGCCGATCATCTTTGCCAGTCTCGGCTTCCCCGTCTGGCTGCGGGTCACGCACTACCTCAATCTCCTCTTCGTCGGCCTCCTGATTCGCAGCGGCGTCGAGATTCTGGGGGCGCACCCGCGCTTTTACTGGAACGACGGCTGCACACCCGGATCGGAGTGGATCAAGTTCACAAAGAAGACGGTGCCGACCGAGCCGGGTGTCATCTATACGGCGCGCGACGACGAGATCGCCATCTCCCCGCTGCTCGCCCTCCCCGGCAACAAGAATCTCGGCCTGGGCCGCCACTGGCATGGCGCCGCCAACATCTTCTGGCTCCTCAATGGCATTATTTATGTGATCCTGCTCTTCGCGACCGGCGAATGGTGCCGCCTGATCCCAACCGCCTGGTCCATCTTTCCGGGTGCGTGGCACTCGCTTGTGACCGATCTGCATTTCCAGATTCCGCCGCTGGCCGACTTCCGTCCCTACGATCCCTTGCAGCAACTGACCTATGCCTTCGTCGTTTTCGTGCTCGGGCCGACGATGCTGCTCACCGGCATCGCCATGTCGCCCGCCATCGCCGCCAGCGCGCCCTGGTACATCAAACTGTTCGGCGGGCGGCAGGTCGCGCGCAGCCTCCACTTTCTGTCGATGGCGATGTTCGCGGTCTTCGTGGTGCTGCACGTCACGCTCGTGCTCGTCGTCCATGTCCATGAGAACATCGGTAACATCGTGCTCGGCACGCCAGATGGGCACTTCCGGCTCGCCGTCGGCATCGCCATTGTCGCCCTCGCGCTCGTCCTCGGTATCTATATCTGGACTGCGTGGTACTCCCTGCATCACAAGCGTCGGGTGCAGGTCGCCCTCGACCACATCGAAGCGCCGATCAGAAAGATCGCGCTACACACCATGGCCTCGGGGCAGCAATATCGGGAATCCGACATCTCGCCCTACCTCTGGATCAACGGCGCGCCACCGGTGGATGAAGAAAGCCCGGCGTTCATCGCGCTGATGGCGGACGGCTTCCGGGATTGGCGATTGGCAGTGGGCGGGCTGGTGGCGCATCCACTCAGCCTCTCGCTGGATGACGTACGTGCGATGGCGAGTCAGGTGCAGATCACCAAGCATAACTGCGTGCAGGGATGGTCGGGCGTCGGCAAATGGAAAGGG
>JBPCPB010000411.1:0-3487 GCA_050999735.1 Thermomicrobiales bacterium
ATTAATGGAAAACGCTCCACCGCGACCGGAACTGACGCCGGAGGATGTCGCGACCTACCCGCTGCCGGGGATGGCGATTCCCGGTGATTTCGCCTTCAGCCCGGATGACCGGCTCATCACCTACCTCTACAGCCCGGATGAGAGCCTGACGCGCCAGTTGTACGCGCTTGATTCCGAGAGCGGAGAGACGCGGCTGCTCGTCGCGCCGCCCGGTGGTGGCACGACGGAGGAGCGCGTCTCGCTCGAAGAAGCGCTCCGGCGCGAGCGGCAGCGGCAGCGCGCCCTCGGTGTGACCCAGTACGCGTGGGCGCGACACGCGAATCGCCTGCTCGTCCCGCTGCAAGGCGCGCTCTTCGTTCAGGACGGCGACGGCGCGCCGTTGCGGGAAATCCTGCCCAGCAGCCCGCATCCCGCGCTCGATCCCCAATTCTCGCCGGATGGCGCGTGGATCGCGTACGTGCGGGACGCGGAATTATCCGTCGTCTCCGCCGATGGCGGCGAACCGCGCCAATTGACCGACGGGGCGCGCGGCACGGGCAGGACGCACGGCCTCGCCGAGTTCATCGCGCAGGAGGAGATGGGGCGATCACATGGCTTCTGGTGGTCGCCGGATAGCCAGCAGATCGCCTTCACCGCAGTGGACGAGACGCACATCCCCGTCTACCGCATCACCCATCAAGGGAAGGATGCGACGGGCGAAGGCGCGCAGGAGGATCACCGTTATCCCTTCGCCGGGATGCCAAATGCGACGGTGCGGCTCGGCGTCATCTCCGCTACGGGCGGCGTACCGGTCTGGATGGATCTCGGCGCGGAACAGGATCAGTACCTCGCCCGCGTCACCTGGTTCCCGGATGGCTCACTGGCCGCGCAGATCGAGAACCGCGCGCAGACCGTCCTCGATCTCGTCCGCTTCGATCCGCGGACGGGCACGCAAACGCGACTGCTGCGCGAGACCAGCGCTGTCTGGATCAATCTCCACGATCTGCTGCGGCCGCTGGAAAACGGTGGCTTCATCTGGGCCTCGGAGCGCACCGGCTTTCAGCATCTCTCCCGCTACGACCGAGGCGGCAATCTGCGAAACGCGATCACTGCGGGCGATTGGATGGTGGACGGCATCGCCGGGGTGGACGAAACAAATGGATTGATCTATTTCACCGGCACACTCGATGGCCCGACCGAGCGGCATCTCTACGCCGTTTCGCTTGACGGTGGCGAGCCGCACCGGATTACCGAAACACCCGGCATGCATACGGTCGTCACGGATCACGCGATGCGGCGCTTCGTTGATATTCACCACAATACCGAGACGCCGCCAACCGTGACACTCCGCGCGCTTGCCGATGGCTCGACCATTCGCACGCTGTACGACAAGAGTGACCCGCGCATTTCCCGGCTCGATCTCCAGCCACCCGAACTCGTGACGCTACACAGCCGCGACGGGGAGTCATTGCACGGAGCGATCTACCGTCCGCCCACCCGTTTCGGCGCGGGGCCGTTCCCGACGATTGTCAGCGTCTACGGTGGCCCGCATGCGCAGCGCGTGCAGAATAGTTGGGGCATGACGGTGGACATGCGCGCGCAATATCTCCGCCACTGCGGCTTCCTCATCTTTGTCCTCGATAACCGGGGCAGTGCGCGGCGCGGGCTGGCTTTCGAGGGCCGCATCAAGCGCGACATGGGCAATTTGGAAGTTCAGGATCAGGTGGACGGCGTACGCTGGCTCGTCGGACAAGGGCTTGCCGACCCGGAGCGCGTCGGTATCTACGGCTGGAGTTACGGCGGCTACATGTCCGCGATGAGCCTCGCGCGGGTGCCGGAGACCTTCAAAGTTGCGGTCGCGGGCGCGCCCGTCACGCATTTCGACGGCTACGACACGCACTACACCGAGCGTTATATGGGCACGCCGCAATCGAACCCACAGGGATACACCGAGAGCAGCGTCATGCATCATGTCGGAGCGATGACCGGCAACCTGTTACTTATCCACGGCCTGATTGACGAAAATGTCCACTTTCGGCACACTGCGCGGCTCATCAATGCCCTGATCCGCGCCCGCAAGCCGTACGATCTCCTCCTCTTTCCCGACGAGCGGCACATGCCCCGCAAAATCGAGGATCGCGTCTTCATGGAGGAGCAGATTCGCGACTACTTCGTGCGAAACCTCCTGCTACACTGAACCGCATTGGGCCTCTCGCATGCCGCAATCGCTGGAGGGAAGAATGGCAGACATGCACCCACCGACCATCCCGATTCTCGGACCGCTGCAACCAGGAACGACGCAGCGGCATAGGGTGACGCTCCCCGGCGCGCTGCTCGCGGATGAAGCCCGGCCGGTGACGACAATCACCGGCGCGGAGCCTGGCCCGGTGCTCTTCGTCGGCGCGGGCGTGCATGGCGGCGAGTATCCGGCGGTTGAGACGGTCATTCGCCTCAGTACGCGGCTAAACGCGGCGGAGATCAGCGGCACGGTTGTGCTTATGCCCGTGCTGAACCTCCCGGCATTCTGGAAGCGCAGCATGTTTGTCTGCCCGGTGGACAATGTCAATCCGAACCGCGTCTTCCCCGGCGATCCGCGGGGTACGTACAGCGAGCAGATGACGCATGCGCTCGTCAACGAATTCATCGTTCATGCCGATGCGTATATTGACCTGCACGGCGGCGACATCCCCGAAGACCTTGTGCCGTTCAGTATCTGCCGGAAGGGCAATGAGTCGGCGGATGTGAAGGCGGCGGAACTGGCGCGCGTCTTCGGTCTCCCCTATCTGCTGACGGTGGATCGCCCGATCCAGCAGGCGAAAGGCTCGTCCAGTTTCGTCGCCGCCGCCGAGCGGGGCGTGCCCGGCATCCTCGCCGAGGCGGGCGGCGTCGGGCAACTCCAACACAATACTGTGGCCCTCCTGACGGACGGCGTGCATCGCGTCATGGCGCATCTCGGTATGATCGCGAAAACCGTCCCGGATGCACCGCCGCCGACGGTCCTCACGGCGTTCGAGTGGCTGTACACGCAGCATGCGGGCATGTTCTACCCGCCCTTCGCCGTCAATGACGACGTGCGAGTGGGGCAGGCGATCGGCGTGGTCGGATCGCTGTTCGGCGAGACGCTGGAGACGATCGTCTCGCCCGTCACGGGCCGCGTACTCTTTCTGACCATCAATCCGGCCGTACTCGCAAATGGGCTGCTAATCGGCATTGGCGTCGCGGCATAACGCGGCGTTCATAGGGCGTATACCGGTCAACCTCACCCCCCGGCTCCCTCTCCATTGCGATGGAGAGGGGGAGCGACCTTCATCCAAGCTGGATGTTCGTGGAACGTTACGATACTCCGAGCAAGACACCCCTCTCCATCGCAATGGAGAGGGGCGGGGGTGAGGTTCTTCAGCCTTCTATCACAAATTGACAACATGCCGTCGCGGGATCATACTCCTCGTACCGTATGAAGACCGCCGGGCCGCAATGATTGCCCGACTGCCCATCAGATCGTCGTATC
>JBPCPB010000461.1:0-7133 GCA_050999735.1 Thermomicrobiales bacterium
GGGGAGGGGTTTGGGTTGTTTTCTTTTTTGTTTTGTTTTTTTTTCTTCTTTTCCTCCTCTCACCGCCCCCCCCCCCCCCCCACCAGATCAGGCGAAGCGTGCGGGTGTGAAGGGGGCGAGGAGCGGGTCTACCACGCCGCTGCGGATGCCTGCCGACACCAATTCACCCGTTACCGCCGCGAGCAAGGCTCCGCCACGGAAATGACCCGTCACGATCCAGAGGCCATCGCAGTGCGGTGCGGGGCCGATAATTGGCATATCGTCCGCGCTGCCGGGTCGGAGGCCAGACCACGTCTGCACGAGCCGCGCGCCATTCAGAGATGGCGCGAACTGCTCCACGAGCGCGATCAGTGTGTTGACACCGGTCGGCGTGACGCGCTTGGCGAACCCTTGATAATCCACCGTCGCGCCGACGGCGATCGTGCCGTCCGCGCGGGGCAGCAGGTACATGCCGCCGCCCGCGACGACCGTGCGGAGCGGAATCGGCGGGTCGGCAATCGCCAGCATCTGGCCGTGGACCGGCATCGTCGGGACGTTCAGCCCCGCCAGGTCGCCGATTGCCTTGCTCCACGCCCCCGCCGCCAGCACGACGACATCCGCGCCGACAACACCTTCGGCTGTCCGCACGCCGGTCACGCGGTCGGCGGTCATGGCGAGACCGAGCGCGGGCGTATACTCGCGGATCGTCGCGCCGTGGTTCGTCGCGGCACGGGCGAGCGCCTGAGCCATCATGTGGACGCGCAGGCTACCCGCATCGCGCTCGTAGATCGCCGCCGTGATCTGTGCGGAGAGAACGGGTTCGTGCTCGCGGAGCGCCGCGCCTTCCAGCCATTCGACATGGAGGCCCTGCTGCCGCTGCCACTCCATCACATCCTGCAAGGGGCGCGGGTCGTTGTCCGCGCCGATCAGCGAGGTTTCGCCCGTCTGATTCCAGCCGACGCGCATGCCGGCGTTCTCCTCGACCTCGGCGATCAGCGCGGGATAGCGGCGGAAGGAGCGCAGCCCGAATTCTCCGCTCCCCGGCGACGGCGACGAGATGATCCCCGCCGATGCCCACGACGCTTCCTGCGCCAGCGCGTTCCGTTCGAGCAGCGTCACCCGCTCCCCCGCCTTCGCCAACTCGTACGCAATCGCGCACCCGATAATCCCCCCACCGATGATGACGATCTGCCCGTTCCCGAGGCCGTGCTGGCTACTCATGACTCTATCCTTTCTCTTACGTCATCAAGTGTCGTGAGATACGCGCGATACGTCTCAGTGCCGAAGCAGACGAAGCGTACTTCTTCCATTTCCGGGTTGTCCGCGAGGAAGTGGGTCGTTTCGGTGAGGGCGATGCGGGTAGCGCGGGCGAAGGGGAAGCCGTAGATGCCGGTGCTGATCGCCGGGAAGGCGATGGCGCGGATGGCGTGCTGCGTGGCGAGGGCGAAGCAACTGCGGTAGCAGCGCGCCAGCAAGGCGTCTTCATCGTGCGTGCCGCCATGCCAGACGGGGCCGGCGGTGTGGATCACCCACTCGGCGGGCAGGTAGTATCCCTTCGTGATCCGCGCTTCGCCCGTTGGGCAGCCACCGAGCGTCCGGCACTCCGCCAGCAATCCCGGCCCCGCCGCGCGATGGATCGCGCCGTCCACTCCGCCGCCACCCAAGAGCGATGTGTTCGCCGCGTTGACAATCGCGTCTACCCGCTGCTGCGTGATATCGCCCTCGACAACCGTGATGCGATCAGTGTTTGCTTCTGCCATAATCCCTCCAGTGGTATCGTATGCGCGTTCAGCAGCGTAGCACAGGCTTTCCAGCCTGTGAAAGGTTTCCGCAGGCTGGAAAGCCTGCGCTACCGGGTCTATGAGGAGGGGAAGCGATGGGTGATAGGTTGCGCGAAGGCTCGGCCCCGATTTATGACGTGATCGCGGAGCGTGAGGTGATGGTGACGATGCGCGATGGCGTCCGGCTCGCGACGGACCTCTATTTCCCCGCGCTGGACGGGCGCCGCGCACCGGGGCAGTTTCCGGTATTGGTGGAGCGGACGCCGTACAACAAGCATGGCCTCGGCGCGGTAAAGACGGCCAAGTTCTTCGCGCGGCATGGCTACGTTACCGCCATCCAGGATGTCCGGGGCCGCTTCGCCTCGGAAGGGGAATGGTATGCCTTCGCGCTCGAAGGGCCGGACGGCTACGACACTGTCGAGTGGCTCGGCACGCAGGAGTGGTCGGACGGTAAGGTCGGCACGATCGGCCTCTCCTACTCCGGCAGCGACCAGCATGCCCTCGCCACATTGCACCCGCCGCATCTCGCCGCGATGTTTGCCTCCGAGGCGATGGCGAACTACCACACCGGCTCGATGCGGCAGGGCGGCGCGATGGAACTGCGCTTCATGATCTACGCCTTCATCATGGCGTGGGATTCCCCAACCGCGCAGGCCAATCCCGCCCTGCAAGCAGCGGTGCGGCGCGAACTCGACACTATCCATCAGTGGCTCGGCCGCACGCCGCTCAAGCCGGGCGTCTCGGTGCTGCGCCATTTTCCCGCCATCGAGCGGTGGGTGCTCGATGTCCTGCGGCACGGCGATTACGACGATTACTGGAAGCAGCACGGCTACAACGTCGAGGAATACTACGACGAGCACAGCGACGTGCCGCTCTACCTCCTTAGCGGCTGGTACGACTCCTACACCCGCGCGACGACGGACAATTTCATTGCCCTCACCGAGCGGAAAAAAGGCCCGGTACGGATGATTATCGGTCCATGGATTCACGGCTCGACGACGCTCGAACGCTCGCATTCCGGCGACGTGGACTTCGGCATTGACGCGCCGCTCGATTACGACCTGTTCCGCCTGCGCTTCTTCGATGCCGCCTTGAAGGGGTTGAATACCGGCATCATGGAGGAGCCACCCGTCCGTCTTTTCGTGATGGGCGGCGGCAGCGGGCGCAAACTGCTCAATGGCCACCTCGACCACGGCGGCTCCTGGCGCGATGAGCCGGAATGGCCCCTCCGCCGCGCCCGCCCAACGCCGTACTACCTCCATGCCGATGGCATGCTCGGCCCGGAGCCACCGACCAACGCGGCGGCCTCCACGCCCTACCACTATGACCCGCGTGACCCCGTCCCGACGATTGGCGGCAACATCTCGGCGGCGGAGGTCATCATGCCCGCCGGTGGCTTCGATCAGCGTGGTCGCCCCGGCCTCAATGGCTGCAACGATACACTCCCCCTCAACGCCCGCCACGACATCGTCACCTTCCAGACGCCGCCGCTGGAAACCGATACCGAAGTGACCGGGCCGATCAGCGTGCGCCTCTGGGCCTCCTCATCAGCGGTGGACACCGATTTCACCGCTAAACTGCTCGATGTCTATCCGCCGAATGTGGACTACCCGGACGGCTACGCTCTGAACATCGGCGACAGCATCATCCGCGCCCGGTACCGCGACGACCGCACGAAGCCGACCCTGATGACGCCCGGTGAAATCTACCCGTTTGACATCATTCTCTACCCAACGAGCAACATCTTCGCGCGCGGCCATCGCATCCGCCTCGACATCAGTAGTAGCAACTACCCGCGCTTCGACATCAATCCGAATACCGGCGATCCGCTCGGCATCAGCGGACGGAGCATCGTCGCGGAAAACACGCTCCATCACGACGCCGCGCACCCGTCACATCTCACGTTGCCGGTGGTGGGAAGGGATGAATCTCGACCGCAACAGTAGCGCGGAAGCATCCGTATATGATACAAAGCGTCTGCTGTTTCGCGCGACGATACGAAGGAGGGGACGGCGATGTCCTATGTCGTTGAGGTGATTGACCCGCCGGATAACGCGCTTGCTCGCCCGATGCGATTCCATCTCGGCCCGTTCGCCACGCGCGATGAGGCGGAAAAGATGGCGAAACGCGCCCAGATAACGAACAGCCGCGCCACAACACGGATCCTCGAACGCGACTGATCGCCGTAAGGAAGGGAATGAACCACCAAGACACCAAGAACACCAAGGGCACCAAGAGGGATAATGTAATGGTTCGTTTCTCTTGGTGTTCTCCGTGTTCATGGTGTCTTGGTGGTTCAGGAATCCCTTCCTGCCGATTAGCGGCTATCCCCGCAAGACGTAGCCGAGCGCGGTGTCCATCTTGTCGCACCACTGGCGGAGATCGGTGACGAGCGCTTGCATGTCGGTCGCGGTCGCGCCGTCGAGGCGCGTTGCCCATTCCGTTGGATCGAGCGCGAGGAGTTGCCGCCCGGCGGAAAGGCGGTTATGCACAGCGCGGAGCGTGAGAGTCGGCGGCGCTTCGCCCTCCTCGTCCGCCCGCACAGCGTTTGTTTGCCGCGCGGGGGCGTCCACGATGAATGAATCATCGTCTTCATCGTGGGTTGCGGCGTGCGCAGTTTCGCCGCGTTTCTGCGCTTCGCGGTAGGCGGCGATCACTTCGCAGCGCGGCCAGGCGGCGCGCTGCGGGTTTTCCTGAATCGCCGCGTAGTAATCCGCCGCGTCGCGTACCTTCGGCGCGGAGACCGTCTCGCCGTACTCATCCACGACCTCTTCCCAGACCGTGCGGATTGCCTCCGGTTCCTTGAGTTTGGCGAGCACGCGCGTCTGCGCCTCGTGGATCGGTAGTGGCAGCGCGTGATCCTCAGCGAGGTGGCCGACGACTTCCGCCGCCTGAATCATCCGGTACGCCTGCGAGCGACTGATGCTCCATCGCTTCGCACAATACTGCTCGAAGGTAATGTAGTCATCATCCAGATAAAGTTTGCGCGTCTGAATTTCTAACAGGGCGTTGCCGACTTCGAGAAATTTGCTGAAGCCGTTCGCGATTGTCGTTTCCAGTTCCATCAACCCTTGGTTCGTCAGCACTGCCATCGCCACGTTGGTCTTCCTTTCGCTGGAGAAGTGAACGTACATACAGTATACCGGGATTCTGCCGATTTTGCGTGATATTGCCTAACCCCCCGGCCCCTTCCCTAAAAGGAAGGGGGAGCGAGCCTCCGTGAGGTCGGGGCGTTGAGGAACGCCTCGGTATTGCAAGTGATTCACCTCTTCCTTGTAGGGAAGGGGCCGGGGGTTAGGTTCCCCGTCCTGCCCATTTTTCCGGGTATGCCGTCCCCCATTCGGCTGATACGGTGCGTGTCAACGCGGCGCATACTGGCAGCGACCGGGGAACACGGCGTTTCCCGCGATACAAGGAGGTTTTCCGATGGCATCGCTTTCTTCGGACACACAGAGCATCTTGCTCACGCTTTCCAACAACCTCGCCGACGCCGTCGAGCGCGCCGGGGCATCCACGGTCGCCGTACATGCGCGGCAGCGGCATCCGGCGAGTGGCGTCCTCTGGCGGCCGGGCGTGATCGTCGCGACCGATCACACGGTGGAGCGCGACGACGACATTACGGTCACGCTGCCGGACGGTACGAGCGTTCCCGCGATGCTCGCCGGGCGCGATCCGAGCACGGACATCGCCATTCTCAAAGTGGACGGCGCGCATCTGCCCGCCGCAACAACCAGCGATGCGGCAGCGCTCCGCGTCGGGCATCTGGCGCTCGCGGTCGGGCGGTTCGGTGAGGGCGGTCTCGGCACGAGCCTCGGCGTCGTCAGCGCGCTCGGTGGCTCGTGGAATACGTGGCGCGGCGGGCAGGTGGATCAGTTCATCCGCGCCGACGTCACATTGTATCCTGGCTTCTCGGGTGGTCCGCTCGTCAATGCGGCAGGTGAGATCGTTGGCATCAACACCTCCGGCCTCTCACGCAACATGGGCCTGACGATCCCCGCCGCGACAATCGCCCGCGTCGTGGAGCAGTTGCTGTCGAAGGGACATATCGCGCGCGGCTACCTCGGCGTCGGCTTGCAACCCGTCCGCCTGCCCGATACGCTCAAGCAGGCGGTCGGCATTGCCGGCGAAACGGGCGTGATCGTCATTTCGATTGAGGGTGGTGGCCCGGCGGAAAAGGCGGGACTCTTCATCGGCGACATTCTCCTGACGCTCGATGGCACGCCGACGACGGACACGGACGCCGTGCAGTCGCTCCTCGGCCCGGAGCGGATCGGCACGCCACTCGCCGCGAAGATCGCGCGGGGTGGTGCGCCCGTGGACGTGACGATTACTGTGGGCGAGCGCCCGCAGCGGGAGGGTTAAATACATGGCAGTCGTCGCGGACGAACTGACCCAAACACCCGCCGGCCTGACGGACGCTTTTGTCGAGATGGCGGAGCAACTCCGCCGCTCGACGGTGCAGGTGCGCGGGCGCGGCCCCGGTGGCGGCTCCGGCGTCATCTGGCGGGCGGATGGCCTGATTCTCACGAACGCCCATGTCGCGCGCGGCCCGCGGGCGACCATCGTCCTCGCGGATGGGCGCACATTCGCGGCGATCGTCACGGCGCGGGATGAGCATCGCGACCTCGCTGCTTTGCAGGTGGACGCGACCGATCTCCCCGCCGCCATCATCGGTGATTCCGATGCGCTCCGCATCGGGGCGCTCGTCCTCGCGGTCGGCAACCCACTCGGCCTGACGGGCGCGCTGACGACGGGCGTTGTCCACGCGGCAGCGTCGCCGGATGGCCCGCGTGGTCATGGCTGGGTACGGGCGGATGTCCGGCTCGCCCCCGGCAACTCCGGTGGCCCGCTGGCGGACGCCGCAGGGCAGGTGATCGGCATTAACAGCATGATTGCTGGTGGCCTCGCTCTCGCCGTGCCGAGTAACGCCATCGCCCGCTTCCTGCGTGGCGCGGCGGCCCGCCCCGCACTCGGCGTGACGATGCGGTCCGTTCAACTGCCGCTCGGCGGGAAGATTGTCTTTGGTCTGCTAATTATGGATGTGGCGGCGGGCAGCCCGGCGGAAACGGCGGGACTGTTCACCGGCGATGTGCTGATCGGCACGGGTGGCGCGCTCTTCGTCCGGCCCGATAGCCTGATGCAGGCGCTGTATGATGCCGCACCGGGCAACATGCTCCGGCTCGACATCGTGCGGGGCGGGCGGCGCATCGCCATTGACGCGCGGGTCGGCGCGGCGGAAAGCGACGAGGCGGAAGCGGCGTGACGCGGGTGCTGGTCGCCGCGCCATCGGCGGTCGTGCGGGCGGGGGGGGGGGAGGTGGGTGCCCCCCCCCCCCCCCCCTTCTGCCGGCAGGGCGCCAAAACGTCAGAGGGG
>JBPCPB010000488.1:0-18381 GCA_050999735.1 Thermomicrobiales bacterium
CTCTGGGAAGGCCCGGATGCTTCGGGGCGGGCGATTCACGAATCGCCCCTACGCACGGATAGCCATCGAGGTGTCACGACATCTCTATCACGAAAGAGTATCAGGAACCGGGCATGTCGGGGAGTTCGATGCCCGGTAGGGTGATGTCACGCGCCCGGTGGCAGCGGACATAGTGGCCCGGCTCGATCTGCTCCCAGACTGGCGCGGTTGTCCGGCAGACTTCTTCGGCGTAGGGGCAGCGGGGATGGTAATAGCAGCCACTCGGCGGGTTGGCGGGGTTGGCGACCTCGCCGCGCACATGGGTACGCTCGGAACGGGCGCGGGGATCGGGTTGCGGGATCGCCGACAACAATGCCGAGGTATAGGGATGCTTCGGTGTGGTGAACAGCCGCGTCGTATCAGCGAGTTCGACCATCTGTCCGACGTACATCACCATCACCCGGTCGCTGATGTGCTTCACCACACTGAGGTCGTGCGCGACGAAGAGATAGGTTAACCCAAGCCGCTCCTGCAATTCCAGCATCAGGTTGAGGATCTGCGCCTGCACCGAGACATCGAGCGCTGAGACAGGTTCGTCGGCAACGACGAGGCGGGGGTTGAGGGCGAGGGCGCGAGCGATGCCGACCCGCTGTCGCTGGCCGCCGCTGAAGGCGTGCGGGTAGCGGCGGATATATTCGGGCCGCAGACCGACAAGCCGCAGGAGTTCCGTCACCCGCTCTACGCGCTCCTGATAGTTCCCCATCCCGTTCACCTTCAGCGGCTCGCCGATGATGTCGAACAGCGTCATGCGCGGGTTCAGCGACGAGAACGGGTCCTGAAAGATCAGTTGCATCTCCTTGCGCAGCGGCTTCAAGGCCGCGCGGGGCGCTTTCGCGACATCAACCACCGCATTCGCGTTGGTGCGGAAGCGAATCTCGCCGTCCGTCGGCTGGATGGCGCGGAGGATGCAGCGCGCCGTCGTCGTCTTGCCGCAACCGCTCTCACCGACCAGCGAGAGCGTCTCGCCCTGCCGGAGATCGAAACTAACATCATCAACGGCGCGGACGTGTCCCGTCACCCGCTGCAGAAACCCTTGCCGAATCGGAAAGAACTTCTGGAGGTTCTTCACTTCCAGCAGCAGATCGTGGTTCGTTTGCGTCTTCACGATGCCGTTGCACTCCCTCGTATCGCGTCGTCGGTATACAGGAAGCAACTCGTTTCCTGCGTGCCGACGACGACCGGCGGTGGATCGCGTTTGTCGCACAGCCCCGGCATGAAGTCGGGGCAGCGCGGATGGAAGGGGCAGCCCGTCGGCCGGTTATATGGGTGCGGGATCGAGCCGGCAATCGTCGGCAGTTTGGTGCGCGACGGCGCGGTGATGCTGGGAATCGAGCGCAGCAAGGCCCGCGTGTACGGGTGCTTCGGCGCGTAGAAAATGTCGTCCACAGTGCCCCGCTCCACCTCGCGGCCAAGATACATCACCGCGACATCGTCGGCGATCTCCGCAACGACGCCGAGATTGTGCGTGATCAGCATGATCGCCATGCCGTTCTGCTCTTGCAACTCGCGCAGCAGGTCGAGGATTTGCGCCTGCGTCGTCACATCGAGCGCGGTCGTCGGTTCGTCGGCGATCAGCAGCGCCGGGTCGCACGCCAGCGCCATCGCGATCATCGCGCGCTGACGCAAGCCACCGCTCAGTTGGACGGGATATTCGTCCAGTCGCTCGCTTGGGCGCGACATGCCGACCCGATCCAGGAGTTCCACGGCCCGCTCGCGCGCCTCCGCTTTGGTGCAGCGACGATGCAGCCGGATCACTTCGAGAATCTGGTTGCCGATTGTGTGGACGGGGCTGAACGAAGTCATCGGCTCCTGGAAAATCAACGAGATCACACCACCCCGGATTGAACGCATCGTCCGCCCGTTCGCGTCCAGTTTCGTCAAATCTACTTCGGGCACGTCCGGCCCGCGATACTCCGGGTCGGCGCTCGGATGGCGCAGCAGGATTTCCCCGCCGACGATCCGACCGGGCTGCTCGACGATGCGCAGGATGGAACGCGCCGTGACGCTCTTGCCGCAGCCGCTTTCACCGACGATCCCCAGGGTCTTCCCGGCGAAAACATCGAAACTGGCCCCGTCAACCGAATGCACTACCCCTTCATCGGTGAAGAAGTGGGTCCGCAAGTCGCGCACCGAGAGGAGCGGCGTTTGTCCATTGCTCACCATGTCGCGTTTCACCTCATACACCATAGGGGTCCGCCGCGTCGCGCAGGCCGTCGCCGAGAAAGTTGAAGGCGAGGATGACGACGATCACCGGCACCGCCGGGATCAGTAACCACGGCGAGATGACGATTGCCTGGATATTCTGTGCCTGCTGGAGCATCACGCCCCAACTGACCGCCGGGGGGCGCAGGCCGAGGCCGAGGAAACTGAGTGAGGTTTCGCTGATGATGATCGCCGGCAATGCCAGCGTCGTGTCCGCGATGATGTTGCTGAGGAAGAGCGGCACCATATGAACGAAGATGATCCGCAACTGGCTGCTGCCCGCCAGTTCGGCGGCGGTGACGAAATCTTCTTCCCGCAGGGAAAGGAAGCGCCCGCGCACGGCGCGCGCCAGCCCGGTCCAGCCGATCAGTGAGATGATGATCGTGATGACGAAGTAGACGCGGATGATGCTCCAATCCTTCGGCACGGCAGCCGCCAGCCCCATCCAGAGCGGGATCGTCGGGATCGAGCGGAGGATTTCGATCACCCGCTGGATCACCGTATCCACGATGCCGCCGTAGAAGCCCGAGAGCCCGCCGAGGAAGACGCCGAGGAAGAGACTGAGCGCGACGCTGACGAGGCCAATCGTCAGCGAGATGCGCGTCGCATAGACGAGCCGGGAGAAGACATCGCGCCCCTGGACATCGGTGCCGAGCAGAAAGAGCGACGGTGGGGCATCCTGCGCCTTGAGGCCGATCAGATGGCGGTCGGTCGGGATCAGGCCAAAGAGTTTGTACTCGAACCCGCGCGCGAAGAATGCGATGGGGATCTTCTTGTCCGGGTTCGGCTGATAGACCCGCTTGAACGTTTTCGGGTCCCGTGCGCCCTCCAGCGCATAGACGTACGGGCTAAACCGGTGCCCGTCGAAGAGATGAATGCTCTGCGGGTGAATGAGCGACAGTTGCGCGTCGGATGCTTCCGGGTTCGCGTAGGCGAGGAAGCCGGCGAAGATCACGACCAGATAGGCAAGGATGACGACCACCCCGGCGACGAGGGCCACGCGATGCTTGCGGAATCGCCGCCACATCAACTGCCGTTGCGTCGCGACGGAAATCCGCTCCTCGGCCAGTTCGCCCTCGCGCAATCCGGCCTCGGGAGTGGGGGCGGGGGCCAGCACGCCCTCCTCGACCACGCGCCCGCCCGTGACATTGATGAACTCCGCCATCAGCGCACCAACCGAATCCGTGGATCAATCCACAACAGCAGCATGTCCGACAAGAATGTCCCAATCACCGTCAGCGTGCCGAGCAGCAGGATGATCGCGCCCGCAAGGAACATGTCCTGCGCCTGCAACGCGCTCAGGAGCAGCGGCCCGACCGTCGGCAGGCTGAGGACGATCGAGACGATGATGCTCCCGGAGACGATGTACGGCAGCGTATAGCCGATTGTGCTCGCGAACGGGTTGAGCGCGACCCGCACCGGGTACTTGAGGATCGCGCGCATCTCGGTCAGCCCTTTCGCCCGTGCGGTGACGACATACGGCTTGCGCAACTCATCAAGGAGATTCGCGCGCAGGATGCGGATCGCCTGCGCCGTGCCTGCAAGGCCGAGGACGACCGCCGGGACGGGGATATGCGTCAGGAGGTTGCCGACCCGCGCCCAACTCCACGGCGCATCCTGATACTGGGTGGAAAACAATCCACCGATATCGGCGCCGAAGAACTTGAACGCGAAGTACATAATAATCAGCGCGAGTAGGAAGTTAGGCACCGCGAGGCCGATAAAACCGATCAGCGTGAAGAGGTAGTCGCCCATCGAGTAATGCTTGACGGCGGAATAGATGCCGATGGGCAGCGCGATCGCCCAGGTGAGCAGCAGGGCGAAGATCGAGACGACCATCGTCAGGGAAAGGCGGCTGCCGATCATCTCCACCACTGGTCGCTTGTACTGGAGCGACACGCCGAGATCGCCATGCACGATCCGGCGCATCCATTTGCCGTACTGGACGATGAAGGGCTGATCGAGCCCGTATTCATTGCGCAGATTCGTGATCGTCTCCTGCGTGACTTGCGTCCCACTGGACTCAAGTTCCGCAATGTACGCGCTCACGTAGTCGCCGGGCGGCAGTTGGATGATGAAGAATGAGATGAGCGAAATCGCCCAGATCGTGAAGACCGCGAAGAGCGTCCGACGGAGAATATAGGCTAGCACTACTCCCACCTCTTTGGATTCACCATTGCTTCGTAGGGGCGGTTCGTGAACCGCCCCCGTTGCGGCACCGGGCTCTCCGAGGATGGCGACGATGGTAGCGATCCGGAGGGCGGTTCATCCTGCCCAAAGGGCACCCGCGCCCCTACGAATGAGGTCATCGCCATCGTGTCAGCGTTTTTACACACCCTAACCCTTGAAGTAGAACGTCGTCGGCTGCGATGAGCACGGCGTGCGGACGGCTTGGCCGTTCGCCTGCCGCGCCGGCGCGTTGCCGACGTTGTTCTTGACGATCCGCACGCCCAATTGCGCCGGTGAGAGCCCAACGGTACCGACCGTCCAGCACTGGTCAACGGCGATCTTCCAGACCTCCTGGCAGAGTTTGTACCGCTCGTCCGTCGGCTTCCCGAACGATGACTGGAACATCTCAATTGCCTTGAGTAGCGCCGGATCGGTCGGCTGCTTCCCAACCTTCCCACCGCTCGCATACCAGTTCGAGAAGACTGGCCCGAGATAGTTATCCGTCGCGTTGAGCGGCAGCGTGTACTGCGGCCAGAGGGACAACTTCTCCGTGCCGTCGCAGACGAAGAGCATGATTGGTTGCTTATTTCCTTGCGCGTTCGTCGTCGCGAGCGTCCGCTCCTGCACCAGAATGTCAAGTTGCAGGCCGATCTGCTTCAGATGCTGCGTGACCATCTCGCCGATCTGGCCGAAATCGAGGAAGGAGCCGCTGATCGCCGTCACCTGCAATCGGAGCCGCTGACCGTTGTCGGTCCGCAGGCGGTAGCCTTCACTGTCCTTTTTCGTCAGCCCGGCCTTGTCGAGCAGGTCGCTCGCCTGCTTGATGTCCTTGACATGCCACTTCGTGCGCCATTCGGGGCCGGGATTGTACGGGGACGTATCCTCCGGGATGGGCGAACCCGGCGTGCCAAGGCCGAGCCAGAACGCTTCGTTCAGTTGGGCGCGGTCAATACCGAGCGAGAATGCATTGCGGAAGTCTTTGCTGGTCACCCATTTCGCGACCTCAGGATCGCCGTCGTACGACTGGTTGAAGAAAAATGCCGCGTCCGAGCCGACCAATCCCGGGTCGAGATGGACGGTGTAATCGCCTTGCTTCTGATTCTGAAGGAAGACGGGCAGTTTGGTCAGTTCCATATTGCGGGATTGGTAATCAATCTGACCGGCGATGCCGCGCAGCCCGACGACCTCGATGCTCTCCGCATTCGACATGCTGATCTTGTCAATGTAGGGGAGTTGATTCCCGGCGGTGTCCACCGACCAATAGAAGGGATTGCGCTCCAGCACCCAGGTTGTCGTGTTGATCGGCGCGGTCGTCTTCCACGGACACATGACCGGCAGTTCCGTGTTCAACTGCCAGTCGTTCTTGAACTTGAAGAAGAGCACCCAGTTGTCGTACTTCGCGTCCTTCGCCATCTGATCTATCTTGTCCTGCCCGATGTATTTCGGGTGGAACTGCTTCAGATAATGCGCGGGTGCGTAACTGCCCATCAAGCCACCCCGTGGCACCTTGGACGCGTGGCCCCCACCGAGAGCCGTCGAACCCGCAAGGATTTCGACAAACGCCGGATAGGCTTCGGGGAACTTGTATTCGACGGTGTAGTCGTCAATCTTGTTGAGCGTGCCGGGCTTGCCGTTGATCGAGAATTCGGTCGTCCCGGCCGGGAGGAGATCCTTATTCTGATAGATGTCCTGGTACCAGAATATGAAATCGTCCGCGTTGAACGGCTCGCCATCGGACCAGCGAGCGCCCTTGCGCAGCAACACCTTGCAACTCGTGCTGTCCGCGCTCAATTCCCAGCCCTTGGCGAGCGACGGGATGATCTTGTTGCCGGTGTAGTCCCAGAAGAGAATTTTGTCAGTCGAGTTGATCCGGTTACCATTCTCGCCATCGCCGGGGCCGGTGAAGGCGCGACGCCAGGTACCGCCGTACTTGCCGATCTCATTGAGCGGCTTGATGACCATCGGTTCCTGGCTGACCCGCTGCTCGACGGGCGGCAGTTTCCCCGCTTTCACCATGTCCGCCAGTTGCGGCGCCTCCTTGAACGACTTGGGGATCTGCGCCGGGTCGGTGATCACCTCCGCCCCTTCCAGTTTGCCGACGAGGTCCGCGCCGAGGGCCGGTTTCGCCGCCCCGCTCGCGGCAGGAGAGGCGGCCGCAGCCTTCGTCGGTGTGGCGGCGGCAGCGTTCCCACCGGCGGCGGCCGAGCCGCCCGCCGTACTGGTCGGCGCGGGCGCGCTGCTGCCACCGCACGCGGCGAGCAAGGCAGCGAGCGCTGACGCGCCGACCCCGAGCGCCGCGCCCCGCTTCAATACCTCGCGCCGCGAAAGCCGCCCGGTGAGCGCCGCCGCATAGAGAAGCCCAACGTTCCGCTCGTTGTTCCGATCTCGATTGTTCCCTTCCACCGCGTTCCCTCCCACTTGCTGGTGGCGTCATGACCGACGCGCCCCATCTATCGCACCAACATCGCCTGGCGACGCCTCGCGACGGACGCCGACAACTGAAGAGATTTTCTATTCCGGGCAACCCACGCAGCTCAGCCAGTTGGAGCGCATGCATGCGGTGAAGAGAGGAATCTTGGACGTGGAAGCAACCATAACAGTGCCATTACGGCTTGTCAATGCAGCGCCACGAAAATTCGCGCGACAGTGTCGCAAGCAGACGGTACGTCTATGATCGGAAATGCCTTTCATTGGATGATGACGAGCCGAGCGTCAGCCATCCGGCGTTCGATCACCCAGGCGTCGCACCTTGCGTGTTGACGTACAGTGCGTAGACCGATTGGCTGGCGGTCATGAAGAGGCGGTTGCGCTTGGGGCCACCGAAACAGAGATTAGCGCACGCTTCCGGCAGGCGAATGCGCCCGATCAGTTCGCCTGTGGGCGTGAAGACAAGGACGCCGTTGTAGCCGAGGCCGTTGGTACCGGCGGCGCTCGCGCACCAGAGATTACCCGCGACATCGGCGCGCATGCCGTCCGGCCCGCAATGCACGCCGCCCACCCGCATATCGGTGAAGACGCTGCCGTTCGTGACCTTGTTCGCGTCCGTGACATCGTAGACTTTGATATCGCGCGGCCCCGGCCCGGTGTCGCAGACGTAGAGTTTTGTGTAGTCGGGGGAGAAACAGAGGCCGTTGGGGCGGGCGAGTTCGTCGGTGACGAGATCAATTCGGCCGCTCGAATCAACGCGGTAGACGGCGGGCGACAGCGCCTGCTTTTCGCCGCCCGCGCCCACCGTGCCGATCCGTGGATTGAATGGGCCACCCTCGTCCGGCTGGCCTTCATAGAGCGAGTTCCCGTAGGGCGGATCGGTGAACCAGATACTGCCGTCGGGATGCGGAACGAGATCGTTCGGCGAGTTGAGCCGCGTGCCCTTGTAGGCGTCCGCGATGACCGCCAGCGTGCCGTCGTGCTCCCAACGAACGACGCGGCGGGAGAAATGCTCGCAGGTGATCTGGCGGCCCTGAAAGTCGAACGAATTGCCGTTGCTGCTGCGTGAGGGCATGCGGAAGACGGTTACACGGCCATCATCCTGCAACCAGCGATACTGGGTATCGCCGCCAACATCGCTCCAGACGAGATAGCGGCCCTGGTTCGACCACGCGGGGCCTTCCGCCCACAGTGATCCGGTCCAGAGACGCTGGATCGGCGTGTTGCCGACGATGCATTTCCCAAATTCCGGGTCAAGGACGACGATGTCCGGGTCCGGATAGATGTTCGGCGGTGCGTCCGGCCCCCACTGGCGCGGGGGATGCGTGATCGTGCTCGGCGGCGTGCCAACGGCCGGAGCCTGGGCATTGAGGGGTTCGTGCGCCACGGGTGATTCCTCCATCCAAACGGGGGGTGAAACATCAATCAGAGAGCGTGCAAACCGACCATAATGATGCACCATCACCATGCGATAGGGAACACCCGACCGTTTATCGCGCCGCCGTATCGTGCCTGCGGCGGAAACGCAGCGCCCACAGGACGAGCGGTATTTGCAGGGGGAGGCGCAGCCAGGCGACGATCGCGACCGCGACGGGCGTGTCGGCATGGAGGCTGTCGAACGCCATCTGAATATTCGCGGGGAAGACCGCCACGAACAAACCGGCGGTCGCGGTCGCGCCGAGCCGCCGGGTGCGTGGGATGGCGAGCAGCGCCGCGCAGACGAGTTCGCAGATGCCGCTCGTGGCGACGACGGCGGCGGCATGGGCGCGGAGCGGCACGGGCACGATGCGGCGATACGGGCCGGGCGCGATGAAGTGCAGGACGCCGGACCCGCCGACGAGGAGACACAGGCCGAGCAAAGAGAGGTGCGAAGGACGGTTCATGCCCGCACCCGCCACGCTTGATTTGGAAGTGCCCACGGCAATGGCTCGGTTCCGTGGGCGGTTGTGGCGACCTCGACCTGCCTCGGCATTATGAATTCTCCTCTCTAACGCGGCGCGCGGAAACAATTATCACCTTTATACACGTTTCAGCCCTTCTCTGACGGGAATGCCGGGAGCGATGCAGGGCCGTGCAGGTCTTCCGGCTCGCCGCCTCACCTTTCTGTCCGCGGAACCCGACGCGCTTCGGCGTTGTAAGATTGGTAGAGAGCGATTGCACAGCGCGAGGAGAAACCCATGACAGTGATGCAGGCCACTACCCGCCGATTCGTGAGGCCGTCCGGGCCGAGCCAGGCTATCATCCGCGTGCTCGCGGCATTCGCGCTCGTCTGCGCGATGATGGCGATGGGCGTCATCACCGGCAGCCTTGCCGATCATGTCGCGCATGGGCGGAGCCAATCAAGCGCCGTCCCCGATACCTTGCTCGAGATAGCGTACGATCAGCGGGTGCGACAATCGCACGTCGTTGCCTATCTGCCCGGCATGAAAGCGCCGCATCCGCTCCTCGATGGCGGCATTGATCCCGTGGTTTCGCCGGATGGCAAATAAATCGTTTTCACGCAGCGGCGGCAGACGCCGGACGGCGTGCAGTATGCGGCCGCCGCCTTCGCCAGCGGCTCCCTCGCCGAGCAGTGGCGGACGGTGATCGCGGCGGGGCCGGTCGAGACGCAGCAAACTCCCGGCCTGACCCTGAGCGCCGAAGTGACGACTGACCGCGTCTACATCGCCAGCCACCGCTTGCTATCGGCGGAGCCAATCACGATTGTCGCGCTCAATCGCGCTGACGGGCAGGAGCGCGCCCGCTGGAATGTGGACCTTGCGGGGCGAGAGGGGGCGATCGTCTCGCTACGCGCCACGCCCGATGGGGCGTCGCTGGCTCTGCTTGCCCCTCTCAATACCGAGACGGGTATGAATGTTGTGCCGAAGTCGCTCTTCGTCCGCTTGCATCTACCGGACGGGCAGGAGATGCAGCGGCTCCCGATCACGCAAACCGACAATGCCGCCTTCTTCAGTCTCGACAGTCCGATGACGCCCGACGGGCGCACGCTCTATCACCTGTCATACGGCGATTCCCCAACGCACCTCGTCCTCCGCTTCTTCGATCTGCAAACGGGCGCGACCCTCCCCGCGATTGATCTCCCCTTCGCGGGGAAAGAGGATTTTCTCGCATACGAGCAAACGATTTCGCACGACGGCCATCACCTCTACGTGCTCGCACCCACCCTCCACTCCCTCGTTGTCGTCAACCTGATGACCCGACGAATCGAGGATCAGGTACACGTGGACACGGCCGCCATCACAACGACTGGCAACGCGTCGTTGTTCGCTCGCGTCTTCGGCATCGTGCATGGCTTCTTCGTGCAGGATGTCGCGGCGAAGGGCGCGCTCCTCGGCGGGATGCAACTCTCGCCGGATGGCCGGACGCTCTACGCCGTCGGCGCTACCGGGCGCAGCTACGACACCCAGGCGCACGGTATCTGGGTGATTGATATGGGCGGATGGCGCGTCACAAAGCAGTGGCTGCCGGACGTATCACCCTCCGCCCTGCTGCTCAGCGGGGACGGAGGCTACCTCACGATGCAGCAGAGCCAGGGTGGCATACGCACGCTCGAAACCGCCTCCGGCAATGAAGTCTTCGCGACGGATAGCGGCAACGACGGCTCCGGCTCGCTCTTCTCGCTCGTCGAACGGTATCGCGAGCGTTACGGCAAAAGCCCAAACATCAGCACGACCGCCCGCGATCTCCATACATCCCCCCCCTTCGCCGCTCTCACCGCGTCGGTCAACACGAAGACGATCATCGCGGGCGATACCGTGACGATCGAGGCGCAATTCACCGACCCAGCCAGCGATACGCCAATCAACCCGGAGATGAAGACCGTCCGCTATGAGCCGCCCGCCGCAGTCACCGCGTTGTTCTGCCGGTATGGGAAGATCGCGTGCGGACCGTCGGTTCCCCTCACGAACACCGGCTATGGTCACTATCGAGGCAGCCTGTCACTGACGGACGCGGGAAATTGGTCGTTGCAGGTGCTGGCCGATTGGGGCCGGGATGAGGTGCCGAACCGCCAGGCTCTCGTCGAGAACGCCGTCACCGTCCAGGCAACTTTCACCGGCAGCGACGGAAATCGCTACATCATGCGAGTGACCACCGATCCCGGACAACTCACTGCAAAACAAGTGGCGACGATCCGCGTCGCTTTCGTGGACGCGACACGCGGCACACCACTACCCCAGGGAGTGATGCTGTTCGGCGGGCTGCCCCCGACGCTGGACGCCGACTTTTTCGTAGCAGGTGTCATGTATCGGCTGGAGACGTTGCCCGCGAGCGGACACGGCATCTACACAGGCGCCGTCACGCTTGGGATGCCGGGCAGTTGGCGCGTGGAGGTGCAAGTCCCGGCCGGGGATGGCGCGACGGCTACCATTCCCGTCGGCACGATGCAGGTAACCGGGGAGCGATAAGCGATCGGGAGGGATGCCCCGTGTGGATGAGTTCACCGCTCTCCGTCAAGCATGGTACGATGCGTAAGGACTGAGAATGATCCGTGGATCGCCCGCCCTCAATCCTCAGTCCTCAGTCCTTCGTCCTGAGAAAGGATCGCATCCCGCTTGGCTGTTTCCCGCACCGCAATTGCCGCCGCCCGCGCCCTGCTCGATCGCGCGGTGCGTGACCGTGCCAATGCCTATGGGGGCAGCCTCGCGCTCGGCTATGGCTGGGAGGAATATCTGCTGCCACGCGTCCCGGCGCTCGTCGGCAAGACGCTCCCGGATGGCGCGCTCCTGCACGCGGCCCGTTTGTTCGGCGCGGATCCGGCGATTGCCCTCGAATGCTCCGCGCGTGGTCTGCGGCAGCCCGACTTTCTCTTTCTCATCACGCGGGATGGTGCGACCGGCATCGCCGGGGCGGACGCGAAACTCGGGCTCGATACGGTGGATGCCGCACAGGTCTCTGCCGAAACCACCACGCGCATTCTCACCGAGGGCGGCCCGCTTGCCCAGGCGATCATCGCCGCGCTCGCCCCAGCGGAGACGCCCGCGACGGACGGTTACATTCTCACGCCTGAGCGCATCCTCAACGATCTGGTGCTCGACGGCGCGCGACCGAACGGGATGCCGCGCCCTCGCCTGCCCGCGCGGTCGCATGTCGTGATGATCTCCCTGCGTGGCACTGATCTGCTCCATGCTGTCGCGACCGGCCCGTTCGCCCGCGCGCTCGTCGAAGGGACGGACGAAGCGGTCGAGGCGGATGCCTCGGTGGATGTCGCAGTGCTAATCACCCTCGCCACGCATTTGTTACTCGGCATGTGGCGGGAGGGCGAGACGCCGCTCGTCATCGGACGCATTCCCGTCGAGCCGCCCGCGCCGGAGCAGTACGACACCGCACTCGCATGGGGGCGCATCCGCGTCCTGCGCGCGGGGAGTGCGTGGGAGGCGGCGATGCAGGCAGCAAACCGGGCGCGGCCACGCGTCGAGGCGCGCGCGCGGGTCCAGGAGGCGCTGCAACCGCCGCTTGCCGATCCGCAGGTGCGCGACGCGCTCGGTGGCGCGCGGGGCAAGGCGGGGCGAATCGCCCGCGCCGCCGCCGCCGAGGCGTACCGCACCGCTCTGCTCGCCGCCCTCCCGCCTGATCTACCGGATCGCAGCGATGCGTTGCGCGACGCGATCCAGTCGGCCCGCAGTCGCGATATGGACGCCCTCCGCGCCCGCACCATCGCCGCCATCCACGACGCACTCCATCACGCGAATGCCCCTGCCACGTCGTGAGAATTATTGAACCGCCAAGAGCGCCAAGAAACGCGAAAGGAACGTAGCACAGAGGACACAGAGGACACAGAGGACACAGAGAAAAGAAAGAAGAGACTCAATCTTGCATTTCTCTGGGTCCTCTGTGTCCTCTGTGTCCTCTGTGCTACGTTCCTTTCCTTCTTGGCGTTCCTGGCGGCTTGACGGTTCAATAATTCTCAAGCAGACGAAACGCTGAGGCCAGTCCAGAGGAGTGCGGCGAGGTCGTGCTGGAGTTGGACGCTCGCGTCGTAATCGCCCATCGCCATCACGGTAATCGCGACGACCCGGCCATCAGGCAGGAAGATCACGCCCGCGTCGTTATGCGCGCCCGGCACATCACCCGTCTTATGGGCAAACACCGTGCCGTCCGGCAAACCGGTGGACAGTTTGGTGTTGACTTCCTGATCTTTGAGCAGTTGCAGCATCAGCGCATAATCATCCGGCGTGAGGAGCGGATCGAGCGTGCGGTTCACCAGACCATCGAAGAAGCGCGTTACCTCGCGCGGCGTCGTGCGCGCCTGCCCGGAGATGACCGTTGCTGTGAAGCCATGCGCCTGCAGTAATTGATCCACCGTTCCCCAGCCTAAATACTGCCCGAGCACTTGCGCGGCGGTGTTGCTGCTCGCCGTAATCATCAATCGCCGCAAGTCGGTGACGCTGACCGTGTCACCGTACGCGCCGAGCGAGTAGCCATCCTCCTCCGAATCGTCATTCTGCGCGGTCAGGGTCAGTTCGGTATCGTCGAACAACTTGTGCTGCCGGATTTCCACCTGCGTGCGCCAGAGGAGGAAAAGTTTGTAGAGGCTCCCCGCCGGGAACTGCGTATCCGCATTGCGCTCGATCGTGTCCTCCGCTCGGCCGTCCGCGATGACGAGGCCGACGCCGGTAACTCCCTGCGGCTGGTACCGCGCGATAATCTGGTCCACCGTTGAGCCGAGCGTCTGTGCCAGGCCGGTCCGACTTGGAGAGGGGGTGGGATCGCGCGCGGGAGGAGTGCCACGCTGCACAGTGACCGTTGGCACAACAGCAGTAGGGAGAGCGGTCGGTGGCCCCAGGATTGGAGCGGACGGCGAATTGCGCCAGACAGCCACCGAGATGACGAAGCCCATCAGGACGAGCGCGAGCAGCGTCCGCCCCACACGCCGGTTCCCACCGCTCGCCCCGCGATATCGCCGTTGCTCGATGCGCCTGTTCAGTCCGATACCTCCTTCGACCGTGATTGTACTGATGTCGCGCACCGACGACAACCCGCTGATCGGCATCCCCCCTCTGAAGCACTATGGCCTCCAATGTAATTTCACCCTCGCATCACAAAATGCAGTGTCGTCCCGTTAACCTCTATGACGGGGACTCGCGGCATCGCACTGTGGCGACGGCCCCGGCCCGGTCCTTCATCCAGTTGTACCTCAGGTCTCTCTTGCGTCGGCGAAACAGTGGGAATTGGGAGTGACAATGGCAATGGACAATGTATGGCGGGAGCCGACAACCGCGATTGACCGCATCGTACGGCAGCACAATGATAGACACGGGCAGCAGACGCCGCGTACCGATCCGATTCTCGATCTTCCTCAGCGGCGTGCTCACGAGCAGTCGCATGGCGTGGTGACGAATGGGCGAAACGCAGACATGGCGACGGCGCCGTTCGATGCCCTCGCAATCCCCGTCGTCTGCACCAATCCTGCCGGTATCGTGACGGGCTGGAACCGTGCCGCCACGACGCTTTTCGGCTATACGGCGCGTGAGGCGCTCGGCAAGCGGCTCCTCACCATTCCGCCGGAGGAAGACGAACGGTACGTGGCCTTCCAGCAGCGAATCGCGATGGGCGAAACGATCACGGGCGTCGTGGTCGAGCAGATTCACAAAGACGGCCATCGTGCGCGCGTGCTGCTCTCCGCCGCGCCGTGGTACGACGCGGGAGAGATGATGGGCGTTGTGATGACGCTCGCGGATCTCTCCGCGCAGCAAACGCGGGAATGGGAACTGGCCGCGCAGGCCGCCACGGAAGCGCGACGCGCGCGGGACGCGGCGTACCTCGCGGCCGTCGCCGATGCCTGTTACGCTGCCCGTGATGAGCGCGCGATCTTCGATGCGCTGGCGGCATGCACTGCCGGTTGGTCGGACAGCGCCGGGGTGGTAATAACCTCCGAAGGAAGCAGTACACTCGTCGCCTATGCAGCGCGCACCGCCGATACGGATGGGGTGATCGCCGCGCTCTTCCCGGCGTGCGCGGCGGGTTGCGCGGGCCTCGCCGGGCAGGATGCCATTCCACCCGACATGTCACGCATCTACCATCTGTGCGAGATACCGCTCGGTGGTGCGACGACCGCTCAGCGGTATCACTCGCTCGCTGCCGCGCCTGTCGTGGCCGAAGGGGAAATCGTCGCCACGCTCTACGCGGCGGCATGCGGCGCACACGCACCACTCGACGCAACGTCCCGTACGACACTGGCAAGCGCCGCCGCCCATGCGGGGCGGGCGATCGTCACGGTGCGCACGTACCAGGAACTGACGGCGCGACTCGATGCCCTCGAGGCGGAAACGCGACAGAAGGATGACTTCCTTGCTACTGTCTCACACGAACTGCGCACGCCGCTGACGGCGATCCTCGGTTTCGCCCACATCATCGTGGAGAACGATGCGCTCGGCGCGGCACGGCGGCGCGGCATGGCGGAAGACATCGTCGCGAGCGGTGGGCTGCTCCTCACGCAGGTGAACGATCTGCTGGACATCGTCCAACTCGGCGCGGGCCGCCTCGCTGTTGCACTGGAGAGCGTGGACCTGACAACGGTGATGCAATGGTGCGAGCGTGCCGTCCGTGCGTTGATGCACAGTAAGAACCTGCGATTTACTCTCGCCATCCCCGCGAACCTCCCTCCGGCCCGCGCGAACACGGCGCGACTGCAGCAAGTCCTCCTCAATTTTCTCGTCAATGCCTACAAATTCACGCCGACCGGCGGCGCGGTGACGCTCGTAGCGACGGCGATGGAGGGCAGTGTGGCAATCTCCGTACGAGATACGGGCATCGGCATCGCGACGGAACACGTCGCGCGCATCTTCGAACCCTTCGCGCGCATCGAAAGCGACTACACGCGCACCCAATCCGGCGCGGGCGTCGGTCTCGCCGTCGCGCGGCAACTCGTGGACCTGATGGGCGGCACGATCATCCTCGACAGCACGCCTACTGTCGGCAGCACCTTCACGGTTTCGCTCAACGTCGCGGCAGGGGCATAGACCGGAACGGATGCGTCTCAAACCCGGTCGCTCGCGCCCGATGCAGGGGCCGGTGGTGGCAGGCTTCCAGCCTGTGTGTCAATCAGGCTGGAAGCCTGTCACCACCAGAGACCCGCCTCCACCGCCTGACCGATCGGCTTTGAGACGCATTCCAAACCAGAATATCGAGTTGACAAACACTCCCGAAGCATCTACGGTTAGCTATCGTAGAGATGAAAATTACTTGTGGCATTACCGTGGGGCATGCCGGTGGAGTCACGGAAGGGGATTCTCATGGCGGTGCGGGTCGCGGTTCACCGTTCCTGGTGTGTGGCGTTCGGGATCGGCATCCTCTTCGTCGCCCTGGCCTTCCTCCATCCCCTGCGCACCGATGCCGCGACGATCACCGTTACGAACGCGAATGACACCACCAGCACCGGCGACGGCGTTTCCCTACGCGAGGCGATCCTCTCCATCAATGGGGGGCGAACGTCAACGCGGATGTCGTCCCCGTCGGGGCGTACGGCACGAATGACACGATCAAGTTCAATATCTCCCCCAATGGAGACGTCAAGACGATCAGCGTGATGAGCGCCTTGCCGCCGCTCACCAAGCCGATGACGATCAATGGCTACTCGCAGCAGGGAGCGGCGGCGAACTCGAACCTGCTGGCGGACGGCGACAACGCGAAAATCCGGATTGAGTTGGATGGGACGAACGCCGGCGGTACTGCGGATGGCCTGGTGATTAGCGCCGGGGCCGGGGGAACGGTGATCGAGGGGCTGACGATCAATCGCTTCAGCGACAGCGGCGTCGGGATCCTGGGCACTGGCACAACCGGCAATGTCATCGAAGGCAACTACATCGGCACGAATGCTGCAGACACCACCGCGCTGCCCAATAGCATCGGCGTCAACGTCTTCAGCGCGAGCGGTAACACGATTGGAGGGACGACGGCGGGCGCGCGCAACGTCATCTCCGGCAATGCCAACGGCGTCGCCATCCAGCAGAGCGGGACGACGAACAATGTCGTCGCGGGCAATTCCATCGGCACCGTCGGCAATGGCAATGACACCGGCGTCGAAATTCTTCGCGGCGCGAGTGGCAACACGATTGGCGGGACGGCAGCGGGGGCGGGCAACATCGTCGCCTTCAATATGCGGTTCGGCGTCTCCGTCGGCAGCGATTCCACCGACACCACCAGCAATACCGCCGTCGTCGGCAACTCCATCCATGACAACGGCGGCGCGACCGGCCTCGATCTCGGCCGGGACGGCGTCACCGCCAACGGCATCAACCCGCGCTCCTTCCCCAACGACGGCCAGAACTACCCCGTCCTCACCGCCGCCTATGGCAGCACCGTCACCGGCACGCTCGACACCATCACCAACGCCACCTTCCGCGTCGAGTTCTTCGCCTCCCCCAGCGGCGCGACAGGCGGGCGCAACGGTCAGACCTTCCTCGGCTTCATCACGGCCACCACGAATGGCAGCGGCCATGCCGATCTCACCTTCACCGCACCGAGCGCGCTACCCGCAGGGTCCGTCATCACCGCGACCGCGACGAACACGACGACCGGCGCGCAGATGAACGATACCTCGGAGTTCTCCGCGCCGCTGACAATCGCCAGCGGCATCACGGCGACGGCAGGCACGCCGCAGTCCGCGATCGTCAATCAAGCCTTCGGCACGGCGCTGGCCGCTAAAGTGACGGACAGCATGGGCGCAGGGCTGGCGAACATCCCGGTGACCTTCACCGCCCCGGCGAGCGGCGCGAGCGGCGTCTTCACGTCGCGGCCGAGCTGCATCGTGGCAAATGGTGGGGCAAGCGCGACCTGCCTGACGAATGTCAGCGGCGTGGCGACCGCGCCGCCCTACACGGCGAATGGCACGGCGGGTGCGGATACCGTCGTGGCCAGTGTACCGGGCGTGACGGCCACGGCCAGTTTCATGTTGCAGAACCTCGCGCCTCTGACGAGTATCGCCCTCACCGGCCCCGGCGGCGTGACCGCGCTGACGCTCAAGGTCGGCCAGTCCGCCGTGCTGACGGCGACGGGCACGTACGCGGATCACTCGACGCAGACCCTTCCGCCGGGGCAGGTGCAATGGCAATCGAGTAATCCGGCAGTGGTCAAGGTGGACGCGAGCGGCAATGTGACCGCAGAGAGCCCGGGTGGCCCGGTGACGATCACCGGGACGTTCAACGGGATGACGGGGCAAATCACCGTCACCATCACCGCGCCGACACCGATCGGGATTACGGTGCCGCCCGCGCCGCAGAACCGGCCGGGCGGTGCGACGAGTGAGCCCGGTGCGGCACCCGCCCCCGCGCCCCGATCAGGGGGAGTGCCCTTACCTGCGGCCGGGCCGCAGAGCGGGAGCGTGCCATCAAGTAGTCCCGCACCGGCGCCCGTCCCGCCGTCGCGCTGACTGCCAGGGAAGACGATCCGGCATGCACCCCGTCTCTCCTCTCTCATCGAGGAGAGACGGGGTGTTATACTCTTTCACCATAGAGATAGCGTGATACCTGCGTAGGGGCGATTCGTGAATCGCCCTCCCCGGGGCATCCGCGCCGCTGCCAGAACATCCTGCTGCCGCGAGAGGGC
>JBPCPB010000002.1:0-10766 GCA_050999735.1 Thermomicrobiales bacterium
CCTCCGCGAGTAGGTGCGCCGCCGCACTCGGCGTCATCCCGGCAAAGAGGCGGAAGGTGTCCGGCGGGCGGACATGGAGGAAGCCGGGCAGGAGCGGCTCGAAGCGCGTCTTGCGGGCGTACTGCCCCGTCGCGCCGAGCGCGCCCATCGTCCAGCCGTGATAGCCGCGATAGCGGGCGATGATCTTTGTCCGGTTCTGATGAGGGTATTTCTGCTGCACGTACTGGCGGGCGATCTTCAGCGCCGTCTCGACCGCTTCCGAACCGCTGTTAACGAAGATGACATGATTGACCGTTCCCGGCAGCACCCCGGCGAGGCGATGCGCCAGTTCGAGCGAGACGCGCGCGGGGCGGGAAAGGGGCGTGTACGGCAGTTGGCGCATCTGCCGCGCCGCCGCCTCGACCAGCCGCTCTTGTCCGAAGCCGACATTGACGCACCAGAGGCCAGCCATCGCGTCAATGTATTCCTTGCCGGATTCGTCCACGACGGTGCTTCCGTGCCCCTCGACCATCACGAGCGGCGGTTGCCGGAGCGCGTGCTGCGTAAACGGGCGCCAGAGTTCGTCCCCGATTAAATCCGCCGGTGTCGTCGCTGCCTGCGTGGCCATCCGTCTCTCCTCGTGTCCGAAATCCTGCGATTCATTGTTCGTTGCGCGAACGATAGCCCGCCACGGCGGAAGATGCAAGCGTATGCCTCCAAAAAAAGACACGGGAGCGGCCGCGCGCCGCTCCCGTGTTGACTACCCCGCGATCAATCTGTGTCTGTTAGCCGTCACCCAGGCGATGGATGAAGAGTGCCTGGCTGCCGATACCCGTTTTCGGCGGCGCGGACGGCAGGGCGGTCACCGGCGGGGGAGCGACGGTGGGCGCGGGCGCTGGGGCGGGCGCCGGAGCGCTCGGCGCGGCGGTCGGCGCCGCATTCACGTTGACGCGCACGATCTGCCCCGTCGGCGGCCCGAAGCCCATGTTGGAGACATACAACATGCCATCGGGGCCAAACGTCATCCCCGTTGGGAAGAAGAGGCCACTGGCGACGACTTCCCATGTGCCCGAGGCAGTCATCCGCACGATATTTCCCGATCCCGGTACCGGGCCGGAGTTCGGCACGGTGCTCATTTGCAGTGCGTAGAGACGGCCCTGACTGTCGTAGGCGATGCCGAGGACGGCCGAGAGACCGTTCGTGACGACGCTGATGTCGCCGCCCGGTGTAACCTTGAAAATCTTGGAGTGGCCCGTCACGGGGAACGTATCGAGGTTGCTCATGAAGAAGTTGCCGTCGCGGTAAGCAACGACGGTCGGGACGATGTGTCCCATGGTAGCGGAGAAATCAACTACCCGGCTCACCTGACCATCTGGTGTGATTTTAACCAGTTGGCCACCGTTCGCCTCGACTGCATAGAGGTTGCCGCCAACCTGCGTCATGCTAAAAAAATCGCCGTCCGGTTCGAAGTCTTCCGCATCAGGCTTGGCGGCGGGATGACTCTTCACGAATGCGCTCAGGTCCGCGACGAGCGTCGTCGTGCCATCAGCATTGACCTTGTAGACGCCGTTTGGCAGATCGGGGTTGCCGTGGGAGCATCCGCCGCCCGCGGTGAGTGCGTACAGTGTCCCACTGATAAACTCGACATCCGAGACACCGCTCACCGCGCTCTGCGCGCCCATCGCGTCCCGCGCGGACGGCAGTCCCTGCGCCACGGTCGTCACTTTGCCGCTCGCGTCAACCTTCGAGATGCGCGCGGTCTTGCCGCCCGTATACGGGCCGACGCCATTCGGGACTTGCTGGCACGTCCCGACGGTCGAGGTCGTACCACCCATGCCCGCCTCAGCAACATAGAGGGAGCCGTCGGCGCCGAAGCGCAGCCCACGCGGCCCTTCCAGACCAGTGGCGAAGATCGAGACATTGGCGGATGGCGGGGGCGGAGGACCGCCTGGCCCACCGGGCGGGCCGCCGCCAGAGGGCGGGCCGGGCGGTGGCTGCGCGGCAACACTACTGAGCGAGAGACACAACGCGAAAATCGTCGCAACCGTCGCCACGACGCGTGAACCGTGCCGATACCAGGCGGGAGTACAAACCCATCCGTTACGCATGATTTCCCTCTCCTTTCCTTCTGAAGCCGAATACCTCTCCTGCGGGTCTATGCGTCCTCCTTTCCGTGTCGCAGGGGCACATGACGACCGAGTCTGGGGCAACGCCAATGCGGGCGAAATAGCTGTGTCACCATTTTATCGCTCCCCTATACGCTGTCAAGCCAAAACCCATTACGCATAGCAGAAGGACATTCATGGTCCCGCTTCCACCAGGGAACCGGCATGTACCTGGTATAGCGTCAGGCTACTGCTTCTTCAGGAAGGATGCGGCGCGGTACAATCCTCGGACGGATCGCACGCGGGGTCGCGGAGGCATACAACGAAGGATGGTAGGCGTGTAGTGGTCAGTACACAACGGGCACGAGGGCATCTCGATCTGCTCTCATCACTGAAATATCCGGTGAGCCGGACGTTCTGGTTCGGTGCGACGATTGCGAGCATCGCGCAGGCGGCATTCCTCGTCTCGGCGGGCTGGCTCGCCTTTCAACTGAATGGCAGCGGCGCGGTTGGCATCGTCACCTTCGCGACGATGCTCCCGCTGCTGATCGCGACGCCGGTCGGCGGCCTGCTGGCGGATCGGATGGATCGCCGGACGCTCGTGATCGGCGCGCAGGTCGTGCAGGGCATCGTCGCGCTCATCCTCGGCGTGCAGACCGTTGCGGGGCGGATGCCATTCGCGGAATTCGTGCCGCTCGTCTTCCTCTCCGGCATCGCGCGGGCGGTCGAACTGCCGACGGTGCAGACCGTGCTGCCAAATCTCGTCCCGCCGGACGAACTCTTGAACACCTTTTCACTGAATGGCCTCGGCACGCTCGGCTCGCGCTTCGTCGGCCCCGCCCTGATGGCGCCCGTGCTCGCGACGCGCGGCGCGGGCCTCGCCTTTCTCATCATCGCTATCCTCTATCTCCCCGCGCTCTCCTTCGTCCTGCGAGTGCCGCGCATGCCGAGGGCGAATCTGGTAATCGCCAGTGTCGGCGAGCAGATCCGCGAAGGCGGGCGGTATGTCCGGCAGCGAGGGATCGTCGCGCTCCTGCTCGGCGTTGTCGTCCTCCACTGCTCGCTGACGATGTCATTCGATTCGACGTTGCCGCTCTTTGCGAAGCAGAACCTGCGCGGCGAAGGGGCAATCTATTCCTCACTCGTCGCGGCAATCGGTCTGGGCGCGATCGCCGCGACGCTCTTTCTCGCGGGTGTCCAGTCGCCGACGATGCGCGGCACGCTCCTTTTCATCAGCGCGGTAGCGAGTGGGGTCGCGACGATGCTGATGTCCATCACGGGGGTGTGGGCGCTGGCGATGCTGACGATGTTTGCGGTCGGCGCGTCGCAGGCGCTCTTCATGACCCTCGCCATCACGCTCGTGCAGGAGGCGGTGCCGGACGCGCTGCGGGGCCGCGTGACGGGCATTTTCCTCATGAGCGCGGGCGGCATCATGTCCTTCGGTAATCTCGCCAACGGCTACCTCGCCGGTCGTTTCGGCGCGTCGCCCGTTCTGGGATTGCCTGCCGTACTCTTCGTCTTTCTCGTCCTACTAATCAGCGCCCTCCGCCCAACGCTCCGCCGCCTCTATGAGGAAGGAACGCTACCGGCAGATCGCCTGGAGCCAATCAGCATCGGTATTGGGAATGGCTGATCTGGCGGCGCCTCGGCACGCATATCACGCTCGTCAACGGTCTGGCTCCACGAGGCGGGCGCACTCTCCCGCACGGAGGCGCATGCACATGAGTGGTTCGATGTCTCGACCTTGCGCGAGCCGTACCGCGTCGAGGGGAAGAAGACGATGGAGTATGAGGTCGTCGAACAATTGGGGTGGCGGTCCCCGACATCATCCTCTACCCCACCGGCGATCGAATATCCTTCGGCACGGAGTGATGTCATACCCCAGCACCAGTCATACTTGCCCGGTATCGCACAGCAGTTGCATGAAGCGGTTGAGGAAACGAGTGCCGTCGACGTGGAGTACCACATCGGTATTTGCGTCGGCAGGCGGGGTCGGATTGGGATGCTGGCTCTGGCGCAGGTCAGCCACCGTCATGCCGCGGGTATGGCTGCCCGTCAGTTCAACATCGACGCGGGTCCTGACGGTGCGCACCGCGAGCGATGGATCGGCGGCAATCGCCAGCGTCAGGGCGTCATGCATGGCACACTCACGCCTGCCGGTCCGTTGGGCGTACGTCTCCAGGTAGTGCCGGGTAATCCGGTACAGGTGCCGGCCGGCCGGCGTACCGCTGTTATTGAGTTCGTCCCGCCGCTCCTCCGTCAGTGAGACGGTTCGCGTCACGTCCAAGCCGACACCGACGATCGGCCAACCCGCCTCGAAGACCATCTGCGCGGCCTCAGGGTCGTGCGCAATATTGGCCTCACCCGTCGCGGTCATGTTGCCGGGACAGCTGTATGCTCCGCCCATGAGGACGACAGCTCGGTAGAGTTGCGCGATTTCCGGGTCCTGGGCGAGGGCCAGCGCGACATTCGTCAGTGGCCCGACCGGTACGAGCGTCAACTCACCCGGCCGCTCGTGCGCGAGGCGTACTATCTGCGCACTGGCGGTTTCGTCGGTCGGCTTGAGCGTCGGTGGGGGCAGGTTGGTGTTGCCTTGACCATCGCGACCGTGAATCTGACCCAATGGCGGGAGCGGCCCCAGCAACGGCCGCGACGCCCCCCGCGCAACCGGGACGGCCGACATGTCGGCGATCTCCAATAGACGCAATGTATTTGCCGCCGCCGTATCAACCTCGCAATTCCCCCAAACCGCCCCAATCGCCACGATATCGATGTCCGGTGCCAGCAGCCCAAAGAAGATCGCCATACTATCGTCTACGCCCGTGTCGCAATCGAGCACAACCGGTACCGACGTCGCCATACTGCCCTCCTTGATGCTACCGTGACGCGCGAATCAACCAACGGACCATACCGCGCGCCATGGCACGCCACTCCATGCGACGCGGTCTACCACAGCCTAACCGCGTGTGAGTGTGGGGGCGTACCCGGCCGGCACTTCGCGAAAATCGGGTAGCGCTTCGAGGTCCTTCTCGGGGCCACCGGGATTGTAGAGCGCGAGCAAGCGCATCGGCGCCCAGCCGGTGTTCAGCGTGGAATGGTACACCGCCATCGGCACGTAGATTGTGTCCCCCGCCCGCACTGGGAACGGCTCTTCGTCCGCAAGCATCTGCATGCCCTCACCGGACAGGACGTAGAGGATTTCCTCTGAGTGCAGATGATTATGCCGATCGTGGCCCTTGCCGGGCAGAAGGACAACTTCGCCGAACGTGATGGTTGCCGTCGGCGTCGTGCCAGGCGTCACGAACCACTTAATCACGCCCCACGCGAAGGTTTGCGTCGGGAACTGGCTGGGATCAACGGGATTCATGCGCTCTCCTCCTATTCTGTGCTCATCGCCCGCGCCGGTTCCAATGCCTTGAACTGTCGCATATTCTCAGTAATTGCCCTCTCGGTGGGCAGCCGTTCCATACTGGATGCGCCGAAGAAGCCGACCACGCCCCGTGTACGCTGAAGCACGTACGCGGCATCCTCCGGTTCGGCGATCGGACCGCCGTGACAGAGCACGAGAATATCCGGATTGACCTCCTTCGCCACGTCATGCATTGCCTGAATGCGGGCGACGGCCTCGTCCAGGCTGATTGCGGTGCCAGCGCCGATGGCGCCCTTCGTCGTCAGGCCCATATGCGGCACGAGCACATCCGCCCCGGCTTCGGCCATGGCACGCGCCTCCGCCGGCGTGAAGACATACGGCGCAGTGAGTAAGTCGAGTTCATGCGCCAAACGAATCATCTCCACCTCGCACGCAAACCCCATCCCCGTCTCTTCGAGATTCTGGCGGAAGACTCCATCGATGAGGCCGACCGTGGGAAAGTTTTGCACGCCAGTGAAGCCGAGATCCCGGAGTTGCCGCAGGAAGACCGGCATCAGTCGGAAGGGATCGGTGCCGCAGACGCCCGCCAGTACCGGCGTTTGATGAACGACGGGTAATACTTCACGGGCCATATCGACGACGATGGCATTGGCGTCGCCATAGGGCATCATACCGGCCAGAGAGCCGCGTCCAGCCATACGGAAGCGGCCCGAGTTATAGATCACGATCAGATCGGCGCCGCCAGCCTCGGCGCACTTTGCCGACAGCCCCGTCCCGGCGCCAGCGCCAATGATGACCCGATCAGCCTGTCGTTGCGTGCGCAGCCGGACGAGTGCCTGTGCTCGTGTCATCGCATCGCCCTTTCCAGTTGGGTGTTTCCTTGTCTCGGCTCATCCGGCGCACGCGGCGCCGGATGGGGGACATGTGCACCGCTCGCACGGAGCAACTGGTCCAACCGCTCGGCCATCGCCCGCGCGAACCGCACGTCGTTGATGTCAAGGTCCAGCTCATGGCGCTCAATGTCGGCGCGCAGATCGGCCATCAGGCCGCTCAACAGCGCGCGATCAGCGTCCGGATCATAGAACGCGCCGCCTTCCACGGCAATCATCGAGATGCCACGCAGTGGGATGAAGAGCGCTACTGGCCCCGTGGCAGCGTTGAGTTTGCGTGCGATCGTGCGGCCTAACTCGGCACACTCCTCCGGCGTGGTGCGCATGAGCGTGACGCTCGGATTGTGCTGATACAGGCGCCGACCCCGGAAGGGCTCCGGCACGGTATCGAGGGGTCCGAAGTTAACCATATCGAGCGCGCCCAGCGAAACCACCTGGGGCACGCCGCATACCCCGGCCGCCTCGAGGCGGTTGGGCCCGGCTGAGAGCACCCCACCGACCAACTCGTCGGCGAGCTCGGTCGTCGTCGCGTCGAGTACACCCACGATGAAGCCGGCGTGTATCAGCGCCTCCATCGCTTGCCCACCGGTACCGACAGCGTGGAAGACGAGCACCTCGTAGCCAAGCTCCTCCAGCCGCTGGCGGGCCGCCGTGACGCACGGCGTTGTGACCCCAAACATGGTCGCGGCGATCAGTGGCGGACCCGGCGCCATCGTGCGTGTCCCGGCAAACACCTGCGCCATCCCGGCGATTGCGGCGGCAGCGTTGGTCAGAATCCGTTCGGAGATGCGGTTGAGGCCCGCGATGTCGACGACCGAATAGAGCATCGCGATATCGGATGTACCAACGTACGGTCGCGTGTCGCCCGATGCCATCGTCGAGACCATTAGTTTCGGCACGCCGATCGGCAACGCGCGCATCGCCCGCGTGACCAATGCCGAGCCGCCGGAGCCGCCCAGACCGAGTATCCCGTGCAGCCGTCCCTGCTCGTAGAGATCGGTGACGATCCGGGCCGCCCCGCCCGCCATCGTCGCCACCGCCAGGCCACGATCCCCCTGGCGCGTCAGCGCCGCTACGTCCGCGCCCACCGCCCGCGCGACGGTCTCGCCGCTGATATCGGGCGCGATCTGGGGCGATCCACCCGTACCGACGTCGATGAGGATGACTTCGCAGTCGGCTGCACGGACGCGCTGGCGCAAGAAGTCGTATTCCATCCCCTTGGTATCGAGCGTCCCGAGAAGGACGACGGTCACCATACCGGCACCACCTTTCCACTTCCACTCCGCGAACGCGGGGCGACGCCGGACGTGCTGTCCGCGACCGCGCAATCATTCGGCGAGCATCGCTCGCTCAACAAACTGCCGCACCAAGGACAGATCCTTCCGCCCGCTGCCGGGGTAATTCGTGCCCGTGAAGCTGTCGACACCCCAGGGGCACGTCGCGTGAATGGCCATGGCCACGTTCTCCGGCGTCAGCCCGCCAGCGAGGATGACGCTGGCCAGATTACCGACCTGCTCGATAATCTGGCGGCTGATCTTCCAATCGTGCGTCCTGCCGGTAGCTCCGACGCCCGGTAGCCCCACGAATTTGGTGTCGAGCAAGAGTATGTCCGATGCGGGCGCGAACGCCCGCGCCGCCGCGATACTCTCCGGCCCATCGACATGGATCGCCTTCATCAGCTGGATCTCAGGCGATAACGCCTCGCGTAGTTGTCGCAGCGCTGGCACACCCACGGCATCGGTGTCGGTGGAAATGTGAACAATATCGGGCCGGACCGCTTCGGCCATCCGCAGGATCTCCGCCGGGTCCGTGCTCATCGTCAGGGCTGAGGCCTTCGCCCTACCCCTGAGCGCGTCAGCAATCGCGCGGGCCTGATCGAACGGGAACTCACTTTTTACTTCACCGTACACGCCCGCAACGAACCCAATGTGATCCACCCCGAGGGCGGCCAGGCTGAGCGCATCCGCTACCGACGTGACCGAATAGATCTGGACAATCACGGTGCGGTCCCCTCGCGTCGTGACGCATACTGCGGAGACATGCCGCAGGCGATTCTTCCCTGGAGCAGGGCCTCCGCATCGGCACGGGACGGCGACCCCTCCCCACGACAACCGATTTTTAGCGCGGCGACCGCATTCCCCCAGCGCGCCGCTTCCTCGTTACTCTTACCGTCGAGGCGTGCGGCAATGAAGCCGGCATCGAAGACATCGCCCGCGCCGCGCGTGTCAACGACAGGAACGCGAAACGCGGGGATTGTCTCACGACCGTACGGGGAAACGATCATGGCACCCGCCGCTCCCGACCGAGCAATGACCGTTCGCCCGCCATCCGCCAATAACTTCAGTGACTCCTCAACCGCGCCACCGGGCGCCAGACAGCCGATTTCGTCCTGCACGGAACCGAAGACATAATCCGCGAACGCGATGGCGGACCACAGTGCGTCCGCAAAGTCGTGGGGGAGCGCACCATCAACGACGCCCCCGCGCAGATTAAGATCGAGGGAAACCGGGAGAGACGCGGCGCGGGCCAGCGCCATACCCCGCAGCACTGCGGCGCGCGCCGGCTGTTCGACCAGGCACATCCCGGTGGTATGCACCCACGACGCCTGCATGATGACCTGCGCATTCACCTGTTGTGGCGTAAGCGCTGTATGGGCGGCCCCGCGCCGGGGCCAACCGAAGAGCGTACGCTCGCCATCCCGGTCGATGATCGCCAGAACCACCGCCGTAAACGCCTCATGCTGGATCGCCACATGCGTCGTCTCGACGCCTTCTCTGGCGAGATGACGCGCGATAAACCGTCCATAGCCATCATCGCCAACGGTACCGAGCAGCGCCACCGGCACATCGAGCCGCGCCAGCGCGATGGCGGTATTGGCACCGGTGCCGCCGCCAGACAGGACAGGTTCCGGTCTGTATATGCCTTCGCCCTGTCCCGGCAGTCGGGCGATGAGATCGACGCATGCATCGCCGATGACCAGCACCGGTTGAGAGAGAGCCACCTTTTTTCCTTCGCCATCAGTGGGCGGCGGGCAGTCATCGGGGAGAGGCGATAGGGAGCAACCACCCCCGGCGTTCAGCGGCGCGCGTCCCACCGCCGATGACTGATCTACTCGCTCGCGCCTCCGAACCCCAGATAGTCGCGAATGAAGTGATAACTCTCGGAGGCGGCTTCCTTCGGGGTTCGCGTCGTGAAGTTCTGCTCGACGACGATCCAACCGCGATAGTCGAATTCGCGCAACACCTGCGCCACCGCCGGCCAGTCGCATTGGCCGCGCCCGACCTCCGTGTTGAGATCCGTCTCCGGTCGCCAGTCCTTGAACTCGACATAGCGGATCCGCTCGTGGTTGCGGCGGAAGTATTCCGCTGCCGAATGCCCGACGAAATCCTTCGTTGCATGCCCGCAATCGAGCATCGCGTCCATGATCTCCGGATCGGTGTCGGCGAGGAGTCGCTCCGTCTGCTCCATCGTTTCGGCAATCCAGCCCGTGTGATGATGATAGACGGTCTTCACGCCGTGCCGCTTGGCGATCGCGGCATGGCGTTCGAGCGCCGGGATCACGATCTCCCAATCTTCCTCCGTGCCGCACCGGCCTGAGAGGATCATGAACTCACCCCCCGCCTCGGCGATAAACCGGGCGAGCCGGTCGGTGCCCTTATAATCGAGGCCCGGTTTCAGGATCACGCCCACCAGATCGAGGCCGCGCTGATTGAGGACCGCCTTAAACTCGCTGGCACGGTCGAGCCAGGGCATCACCGTCGTGTCAAAACAGACGATGCCCTCGTAGCCGATACCGGCGGCTTCGTCCAGGAAGACCTTGAAGCGGTCGAATGAGGAGAGGTCGAATCCCCACAGGATGTGGCTGACACCGAGCCGGTTTTGGCTGCCATTCGCCGTCATATGTGCCCCCTAAGCGATGCTGACCGACTGGCCAGTGCGGATGGATTCGAGGATCGCGAGGCAGACGCGGACGTTCGCCACGCCCTCTTCGCCCGTCGCGCGCGGCGAGCGGTTGTTGACGATGTCCTCAACGAAGTTCTTCAAGGCCGGTTCAAGGAGCGGGTAGCGCCCGTATGATCCGGTGGTGTTGCTCATCGTCGGCGGGTTGCCCTCACTGTAGTCGCGCTCTACCGGCTCACCACCGCGCCGCGCCCACCGGAGGTAGTGGTACGTGTGCGCGACGCCCTCGACGTAGGCCTGGCCCTCCGTGCAGTAGAGGCTGATGCGCGGTTTGATGCCCATCTCGTTCGTCGCCACGCCGCCGCCGATCACCGTTGCCACGCCGCCGTTCGCGAAGTGGAGCGTGCAGGCGGCGGTGTCTGGGAGAGGCGCGCCATGGCCGATCCAGTTGCCGCCCGCCGCGTAGACCTCCGTCACCGGTCCGAGGAGGAACATCGCGCTGTCGATGGCGTGGCAGGTATT
>JBPCPB010000003.1:0-19266 GCA_050999735.1 Thermomicrobiales bacterium
GCCGCGACTTTGCTCCGGCCGCTGGAATCGCCCAGCCGGTACGCGACGGACCAAACCCCCACCAATCCTGCGGCAATCACCGCAAGAATCAAAACCGCGATACCCCGACGACGCATCTCAGTTCACCTTCCCCATCAACTTACTCGTAGCGGAGCGCATCAATCGGCTTGAGACGGGAGGCACGCCGCGCCGGGTAGACCCCAAAGAATAATCCCGTCGCGCAGGCGAACGCCACCGCGATCACCACCGACTGCGGCGAGACAATCGTCCGCTGCCATGTCTTCCCCACGATTACCGCCGCCGCCAGCCCAAAGATCACCCCGGTCAACGCCCCGATCAGGCTGATCAGCACCGCCTCGGTGACGAACTGGGTGAGGATGTCCTTCCCCTTCGCGCCGATTGCCTTGCGAATGCCGATCTCGCGGGTGCGCTCGGTGACGGAGACGAGCATGATGTTCATGATGCCGATGCCACCGACGAGCAGGGAGATGGAGGCGATGACGAGCAGGAAGATTTGGTAGGTCTTCTGGGTATCCTCAGCGGCCTTGATCTGATCCGCCTGGTTCGTCGTCTGCCAGTCGGGTGCGCCGGTTTTGGTGCGGTGCAGACCGAGCAGCACGTCATTCGTCTCGCTAATCGCCTTGTCTACGGTTTCCGGGCTGGTGGATTTGATCGAGATCGTGTTCACATTCTTGCCCGCACCGACCGCCTGCTGCCGTCCACCCGTGAGGCGCTCAAGCGCGGTCGTGATCGGGACATAGACCTGATTATCGCGCGAGCCGAAGCCGTTGCCCCCCTTGACCTCCATCACCCCGATCACGCGGAATGATTCGCCGTTCATGCGCACCGTCTTGCCAATCGGGTCGCTGGACGGGAAGAGCGCGGTGGCGATGTTCGCGCCGAGGTCAACGACCGTCGTCGCGCTCGTTACATCCTGGTCGGCGATCCAGTCGCCCGTCGCGACGTTATAACTATGCACATCCTGGTACGACGGCCAGACACCGAGGATGCCCCCAAAGGTGTTCACCGCGCCGACGGTGATCCGCCCGCCCCGCTGCACTTCCGGCGAGATGGCGGCGGCATCGGGTACGGCGCCGGGCACGGCAAGCGTTTGGGCATCCTCGACCGTCAGGGTGTTCTGCTGGCTGCCGGTCGCGACGCCCGCCGAAATCTGATTTGCTCCCTGTACCGTGATGAGGTTCGTGCCGTTCGCTTCCAGTTTATCGCGGGCGGTTGCCACGACGCCATTGCCGATGGCGAGCAGGGCGATCACCGCGCCGACGCCGATGATGATGCCGAGCATCGTCAGCAGCGTGCGCATCACGTTCGCACTGAGACTCTGCAACGACGACCGCAAACTCTCAGAGAGCGGCACCCCCCCACGCCCGCGCGAGGCTGGCGGCACACTGAGGAGCGACAACTGCTCGACGGTCGTTTTCTCAACCGCTGGCGGTCCCTGCGGCACGGCGACGATTGACTGAGCCATCGTGACTACTCCTTCTTTCTCTCCGTATGGCGCACGTCAGACCGTCGCGGGGAACGGAATCACTTCCGTCCGGGCGGCGAGTTCGGCGGCGGCGGATCGCGGCTCAAAGATCGGTTCGTCCGCGCCGAGATAGCCGTCGCGGATGCGCAGGACGCGTCGGGTGTACTGCGCGATGTCCGGTTCATGCGTCACAAACATAACGGTAATCCCTAGTTGGATATTCAGCCGCTGGAAAATGTCCATCACCTCGACCGATGACCTGGAGTCGAGATTCCCGGTTGGCTCATCGGCGAGAATGAGGGAGGGTGTGGTGACGAGCGACCGCGCGATGGCGACGCGCTGCTGCTGACCGCCCGACAGTTGATTCGGCTTGTGATCCACCCGGTCGCCAAGCCCAACGGCATTGAGCGCGGCGATTGCCCGCTCGTGCCGCTCGTGGGGTTCCACCCCCGCGTAGAGAAGCGGCAGCGCGACATTATCGAGCGCGGTCGTCCGTTTCAGCAAGTTGAATGACTGAAAGACGAAGCCGATCTTGCGGTTGCGCACCTGCGCGAGGCGTGTCTCGTCGAAGGTGGCGACATTCTCGCCGTCCAGCAAGTATTCGCCGTCGGTCGGTGTGTCGAGGCAGCCGAGGATGTTCATCAGCGTACTCTTGCCCGAGCCGGACGGCCCCATGATCGCGCACAACTCACCATCGTTGATCGAGAATGAGATGCCTTTCAGAATCTGCAAGTCGAATTCGCCGGTCTGATACGACTTTGTGAGATTGCGGACTTCGATAGTCATTGCTGGCTTATCCTCCTGGCGGGCCACCGCCCGGCGCTCCACCCGTGCGACTGGCGCCGGCCTGGGGCAAGACGACGGTATCACCTTCATTGAGGCCGCTGAGAACCTCGGTATTCCGACCATCCGACAAACCGGTACGGATCGGCACGAGGAACGTCGAGCCGTTGAACAGGATCGTTGCCGCCGGCTGCCCATTGACTTGTGTGACCGCACGGGATGGGATCGTCAACACATTCGCGCGGGTCGCGGTGATAATCTGTACCGTGGCGTTTGCCCCCGGTTTGACGGGCGCCTGCGTCGGCGCAATCGCGATGCGCACCGGAAACGCCGTCACGTTCGACGTTGTCGTTGCGACGGGGGAGACGCGCTCAACGCTCCCGGGAAGCATCTGGCCCGGCACGGAATCGAGCGAAATGAGCGCCGCCTGGCCGACCTGCACATTCGCCGCATCACTCTCCGAAACGCTGACGTCAATGTGTAACTGGGAGTCGTCCACAAGATCGAAGGCGGGCGGATTCGTCGTTGTCGTGCCGCTTGACGCAATTTGCCCCGGCACAACATTCACTTGCGTAATCTGCCCGGCAAACGGCGCGCGAATCGTCGCTTTATCAATGTTTAGCTGGGCGAGATCACGCTGCGCCTTTGCCTGATCGAGCGCCGCGAGCGCCGTCTCGAGGTCCGGCGTTTTCGCACCGGCCTGGAGATCATTGAGCGTCGCCGTGGCGGAATTCACCGCCGCCTGCTGCTGCTCCAAATCCGTCGCCTTCGGCCCGGCCTGGAGATCATTGAGCGCCGCTTGAGCAGTATCAACTGCCGCCTGCTGCTGTGCCAGGTCCGTCGCCTTTGGCCCGGCAAGCAAGTCGTTGAGCGCCGCCTGGGCGGTATCTACCGCCGCCTGCTGCTGCTCCAAATCCGTCGCCTTCGGCCCGGCAAGCAAGTCGTTCAGTGTTGCCCGGGCGGAATCCACCGCCGCCTGCGCCTTCGCGACATCACTGTCGGTCGGCCCGCGCTTCAGTTTATCGAGTTGGGCTTGCGCCTGATCAACGGTCGCTTGCGCCTGCGTCACGTCCTCATTCGTCGGCCCGGCGACCAGTTTACTCAGCGCCGACTGCGCGTCGTTCAACTGCTGTTGCGCCGTCGCGTTGTTATTGATTTCGGCATTCTTCGTATTCTCGTAGGCCAACCGGTTCGCTTCCTGCGTTTTCTCCGCCTGCTGCTCGGTGAGGTAAGCGCTGTCCGCCGCCTGCTTCAGTGTACTCAGTCTCAGCGGCGTGATCGTTGGCGGGGCGGCCGTCGCCTTCGAGGTCGAGGTTCCCGACGCCGATGCGCCGCCGCCTCCCCCCGCACTCGGATCAACATTTGTTGCCTTCGCCTGCTGGTACGTCGCGTTGGCGACGTCGAAGGCGCGCTGCTCCGACCGCGTGGCGTCCGCCGACTTTTGCCAGGTGATGAGCGCCTGTTGCTTCGTATTCGCGCTGTCCGACTTTGTTTTGTCAACATTCTGCTGCGCCTCCTGGACCTTGTTCTGCGCGGAAATGACATCCGCCTTCAGCGGTCCCGCGCGTAAGGCGTCGAGTTTCGCCTGAGCGGAACGGACGGCGGCTTCCGCATTGGTAATGTCTTGCGGCGTCGTCGTGCCCAGGATGATCGCGTTGTAGCTGGCGATCGCGGCATCGAGGTTGGCCCGCGCCACCTCAATATCTTTTGGATTGATCGTCGCGGTCGCCTGATATTTCGCCTTTGCCGCGTCCAGATTCGCCTGCGCGGTTTGGATATCCTTCGGTAGGATCGTCGCGGTCGCCTGATATTTCGCCTTGGCTGCGTCCAGATTCGCCTGCGCGGTTTGGAGGTCTTTGGGCAGGATCGTCGCGGTCGCCTGATACTTCGCTCGTGCCGCATCCACAGCCGTCTGCGCGACTTCAATGTCCTTCGGCAACGCGCCCGCCGCGGTTTGATCGTACTTCGCTTGCGCGGAGGCGACGTTCGCCTGCTGCTGCTGCAGCGTGAGCATCAGATCGCTCGTGTCGACCGTGCCGAGGACGTCGTTCTCATTCACCCGTTGGCCGACGACCACATTGACGGTTTTCACCGTCGCGCCCGAGGCGAAGTTGAGCAACACTTCCTGGAGCGGAGCCACGACACCGCTCGCGCCGACGGTCGTCCGAATCGTGCCGCGCGTGACCTTCGCGGTCTGCTCGTTCGGCGGCAGCGTCGTGTTCGACGGGAGACCCGGTGCGCCACAGGCAGTAACGACGCCGGTAAGCACGATCACCAGCGCCAGCGCCGGTGACCGCCGCGAAAAAAGCAGCCGACCACGCATCTTCACCCCAACTCCCCGCTTCACTCTAACTCGCCGCCGTCGCCCGGGAATCGGCCGCATACTTCTCAACCGGCCGATAGACATCCGCCCGTGCCGCCGTACTGACTGTATTCGGAATCGTCACGACGATTGTCGTGCCCGCGCCGAGCCTGCTGTCAACAGCGATCTCACCCTGGTGCCCGTCAACGATCTCGCGAACAATCGCGAGACCGAGGCCAACATGCTTCCCCTGCCCCGTCCGCGAGCGCTCCACCTGATAAAACCGCTCGAACAGCCGCGGTACGTCGTCTGGCGAAATGCCTCGGCCGGTATCTTCGATAACGAATGCCACCCGGTTCGGGCGCGCGGCCCGCGCCGACACTGTTACCTGACCGCCAGTGTCCGTATACTGTAGGGCATTGTCGAGGAGATTGACAAGCACTTGTTCGAGCCTGCCCGCATCGGCCTTCATGATGAGATTGTGCGGCGACGCCCATCGCACGGTGATACCCTTCGCCTCACCGAGACGCGCGTAGCGCTTGCCAACATTCTCGACTAACTCGTCCACCCTAAGGGGCGCGACATCGAGGCGGACCGTGCCCGACTCAAGGCGCGAGAGTTCAAGCATCTGCTCTACGAGGCGGCGCATGCGCTGCGATTCCTGCTGGATGATCTGCGCGAGGTCCTCGTAGTCCGTGTCACTCGTCACGGTGCCGTCAATCATCGCCTGCGAAAAACCCTGGATAGACGTCAGCGGCGTTTTCAACTCGTGCGAGACGTTCGCGACCAACTCGCGTTGCGCCTGCTGCGCGCGTGCGACGTTCGTCGCCATCGTCTGGAAGGCATTCGCGAGATCGCCGATCTCGTCATTGCTTGACCGCACATTCGCGAGCCGCATCGCCCGATCATAGTCCCCATTCGCCATCGCGTTTGCGCCCTGAGTCAGCGTTTGCAGGCGCGAGGTTAGCGATCGCGACAGAATAAAGGCGACGAGAAGTGAAACGAGCAGCGCGGCGATGACGATCCACATCAAACGACCAATGATCACCGACCAGGCGTCGCTGAGCGCGCTCTGCGGGGCAGCGACGATAATAAAAGAGGCCACCGCCTGCTGATCCGCCGGAACACCCGTTGGCGGATTGCCGGCGGCGACCGTTCGGCGCCGGTCGACACGATAGGTCGCGACCGCGAACGACACGCCATCCGGGGTGGTGAATCGCCCCTGATACGCCGGACGGAGCGGAGATGTCCGGCTATCCGGTTGGTTCGCCGACACCGGCCAGGTCGTCCCCACATATTTGTTTTCGCTATCCGCCTGCTCAACGCCGCGCGCGTCTGTATAGACAACCAGCACATTGCTCAGCACATTGCTGCTCTTCTGCGCGTTGAACAGGTTGACGATTTCCGTGGGTGTGAATTGCGTGAATTGGCGCGCGTTCGCGGCGCCCGCAACTGTCTGACCGAACGACGAGAGTCGTTCAATCGCGTCCTGCCGCTGGTAATACCGGATGACATACGCGGCGGCGGCGCTCGTCGGAATGAGGCACACCGCGATAATGAGCAGGAATGCGAGGCTCAATTTGCCGCGAATCGTATGCATCGTTGTCCTTCTGCCCACCAGAGCGGCTGCGAGGCAAGCCTATCGCATCGCTGTAAGAATCTGTCCGTGCAAGTGTAAACAGAATGTAAAACGCCTTACGCAGTGGACAAAACATCGCCTCCGTACGTGCCGGGCAACGGAGAAAAGGGTACATCATAGCCAAATGCCCCCGGCCCGACGACTGCCAACGCCGCGTCGGTCTTCAACTGCACCGGCGCGGGGATACCAAGCACGGCGACGCGCAGCCCGTACCGCGTGATCTCGGTCGTCACGGGGTCGCCGGAATCCTCATCAACGAGGGTAATCAAATCCGGCACGGTGGCGAGAACGCGCTGCCGCTCCGGCCCTTCCCATGCGATGAGATTCTCGTTTTGAAAGGCGATTTCCACCTCGCGACCGGTATCGCCGCCGGTGCCGACGATCCGCAGGAGACCGCGCGCAAATCCGGCCGCCAACCGACGCTCGACATCCACGATCCGCCCGCGCAGGAGCATCGCCCCGTCCGTCACTGCCAGAATCGCGTGTACGGGGTCGGCATGCGCGTTACGCGACGCCAGCACCGCCCGCCCAATCGCCTGGGCGAGCGTGTAGGAGCCGCGCACCGCTGTCCGCTTCATCTCCGCGCCCGTCATGATCGGGAATGCATACCCGGCGCGCGCGCCCATCTGCACCGTCACGGCGCGTGCGAACCGTTCGAGGGTTTTGGTATCGCGCAAGGCGGGAAAGACCGCCGTATTGTGATGGCAGTCCGCGATGGCGGCCGGGGTGCAGGGCACATCACCAATCGAGAATGTGCAATGCTGAAGTTCGGGGAATGCGCGCCCCATGCCGTCACCATCCACCGCTGGCAGGCCACTGAGCGCGGATTGGATCAGCGGCTGCATCGCGTTTGCGCCGCCAACTTCACCGGCGATCAGATGCGTCGCGCGGCGGCCCGTGTGCTCTTCCAGCGCGCGGAGCGCGGCAAGCGGTTCATCCCCGCGCGGCAACTTCTCGATGCCGACGGTCGGCGCGCCCATCGAGCCGATGCCGCAGACAACCGCATCGTCCGGCACCTCGGCGGCACTAACGACCGCAATCACCGCGCCCCGTCGCAGCATCTCGCGCGTCATCAGGAAACCCAGGTACGGATTCCCTCCCCCGCCCGTCCCGAGAATACCGGCGCCGATGGCGATCGCTTCCGCCGCGCGCTCGTCAATGAGCAGCATGGACACATCCATTCATGGCAAATCACCGACCACTTTCACCCGCACGCGCACGGCATTCCCCGGCAAATAGGCGAGCGGCACTTCGTCAACTTCGACCGTGGAGAGCGTCGCTTCCACCGCTCCGGCGTCCACGGCAATCCGTCGCGCGTCGCGCAGCGCCCGCTCAATCATTTCGTGCCTGCTCCCGCTCTCGAACGAGACGACCCGATCAATCTCACCGCTCACCTGGGCGAGCGCGGCGCCAATCGCGTTCGCGACATCCCCATGTTCCGGGCGCATGAACGATGCAACGCCCGGTATCGCCGCCTCTCCGATCAGCATGGCGCCACCACCGACGAGGATAACCGGCATATCGGCAGCCGTCGCCTTCATCCGGTCTACGACATCGGCGAGCATCGCGTCTATCGTCGCACCCGCCCGCGTCGCGACATCCTGCGAGACCCGGGGGTCATGTCCCAGCATGCCGCGACCGAGCGCGACGGCGATGTCCGTCGCGGTCATCGTTGCTCCCCCGAAGACGCGTGCTTCCTCTATCAGCCGGTTGCCAACACTGCGCGGTCCGACCATTATGCCGTCGTCCGAGACGATACTCCCGCCACCGAGGCCAATCGAAACGAGATCCGGCATACGAAAGTTTGTCCGCACGCCGCCTACCGCCACCGCCGCGCCCGCTTCACGCGGGAAGCCGCGCACCAGCGCTCCCGCATCGGTCGTCGTCCCGCCAATGTCGAGGACGATGGCGTCCGCGATCGCACAGAGCCAGGCCGCGCCACGCATGGAGTTTGTCGGCCCGGACGCGAATGTCCGCACCGGGAAGCGGCGCACATCCGCCGCGCGCATCAATGTGCCGTCATTTTGCGTGAGATAGAGATCGGCACGGAGAGCCATCCGCGCCAGCGCCGTCGTGAAGGCATCGGTCGTTTGTGCGGCCAGCCGCATGAGTGAGGCATTGAGCGCCGCCGCATTCTCCCGTTCAAGCAAACCAATGCGACCAATATCCGCGCTGCACACCACCGGCACGTCCGGCAATAGGTCGGAGACAATTGCCGCCGCTGCCCGCTCCTGTGTATCGGAGACGGGCGAAAAAACCGCCGAGATGACGACGGCTTCGACATCTGTTGCCGCGAGCGTCGCGACCGCCGCACGGATTGCCTGCGGATCGAACGCGCTTAATTCCCGCCCGTCGAATTCCAGCCCGCCCGGTACGATGATGCCGCGTCCACGGACCGCCCTCCGCACATCATCGGGCCAATCAACAAAGGGTGGCAGTATTTCCGAAGCGGGCGCCGCGAGACGAATGACCGCTGTGCGGAGAAGGTTTCGTCGCTGGACGACCGCGTTTGTGAAGTGCGTTGTGCCAATCATCACGCGACCAATTGCCGCAGGCGCGATGTCGGAATCCGCAATCGCTGCCGATAATGCGGCGACGATTCCCTCGGTCACATCATCGGTCGTCGCTCGTTTTGCCGCGCCGACCAAACGACGACCGTCCAGAATCACCGCATCCGTATTCGTGCCGCCGACATCAATGCCAGCCCGTATCATCATACTGAAAAACCCTCATATACAGAATGTATCCACTTATCGGCAGCATTGACACGATATGTATACACAGGATGTATCAGTCCCTGATCGCCAATAGCAGCGAGCAGGGAGAGTACGCCGCGTACTCTTCCTGCTCGCTGAGCGCTACGTTGCCGGCGCATATTCGCGGATAATGCCCGCAAGGATTTTTACGCCACGGCGGATCGCCTCGTCATCCGCGAATGAATACGATAAGCGGATGTTGCGTCGCCCGTTGCCGTCAAAGAAGCAGCCGGTGCCGGGGAGAAAGTCCACGCCGTGTGCGCGCGCTTCCGGCAACATGTCCACCGAATCATAGCCTGCCGGGAGCGTGAGCCAGAGGAAGAATCCGCCATTTGGCTCCGACCATTCGATCCCCGCTGGCATCTCGGCCTTCAGGGCCTCGGTCATCGTGTCCCGTCGGCTGCGGTAAATGTCAATCAGTTCGCCAACATGCTGTTCGAGTTCACCGGATGCCGCATATTCTGCCGCCACATTCGATGCGAAAGGACTTGTCCCGCCGTCGGCCTTCAGTTTCGCCATCTTCTCGATCAGTTTCGCCGGGCCGACGCACCAACCGAGACGCATCCCTGCCGCCATGATCTTGGAGAACGTCCCGGTATACATGACGAGACCCGCGTCATCGAGGGTCACGAGCATTGGAATCCGCTCGCCGGAGAAGCGAAGATCGAAGTATGCGTCGTCTTCAAGAATGGCGACGTTGTACTCCTTTGCCAGTTCAAGGAGACGCAGGCGCCGGTCGAGCGGCGTGGTGACGCCCGTCGGATTCTGAAAGGTCGGAATCGTGTAGATAAATTTCGGCTGGATGCCTTGCGCCTTGAACTCCGCGAGGCGATTCGCCAATACATCCATCCGCATACCCTGGTTGTCCATCGGTATGCCGATGCAGGTCGCGTCGTGCGCGCTGAACAACCGCACCGCGCCCTGCCATGTCGGCTCCTCGGAAAGGACGATGTCACCGGGATTGAGCATCGCGCTACAGACGAGATCAATCGCCTGCGACGCGCCTGCGGTGATTAAGACATTCTCACGCTCGATGACCACGCCGTTGTCGCGTGCCAATTTCGTGCGCAATTGGTCAATGAGGCCCGCATAGCCGACGGCTGAGCCGTATTGAAGCGCCCACTTGCCATTCTTCGCCATCGCCCGCGCGGTCGCCTCGGCGATGCGCTTCGCGGGCAGGCTCTCCGGGTCCGGGAAGCCGCCCGTGAAGGAAATTCGGTCGGCGTTGCCCGCCGAAAATCCGGCCGGTGCGCTCGCGGGCAGCGCCTTCGCTTGATCCGAAAACAGGCTCTCCAGCCGCGTCTCTCGTACTTGTGCCATTAGATATCCCCTCTCAGATCATCTCATATGGTCCTTAGCCAGTTGAACCGCAGAGACGCAGAGGACGCAGAGATGGGAAGAGGATGAGAAGGTAATGGCAGAGTCGTATTTCCCTACTTCTTCTCTGTGGTCCTCTGCGCTCTCTGCGTCTCTGCGGTTCAATCGGTTGCTCTCTGACCGTTTTGCTACCGACCCTACGCTGATTCCGCCGCGACGGGGTTGCGCAGTATGCCGATCCCCTCGACCTCGACTTCGATTGTGTCGCCCGGCTTCATCGGGCCGACGCCCGCCGGTGTGCCCGTGATGATGACATCGCCGGGGTCGAGCGTCATGACGCGGGAAATGAATGCGATCAGTTTCGGCACGCTGAAGATCATCTGCGACGTCCGTGCGCTCTGTCGCACCTCGCCGTTCAGACGGGATTGGACGGAAAGGTCGTCGGCACGCAGGCCGACCGTGACGGCAGGTCCAAGCGGCAAGAAGGTGTCGAATCCCTTCGCTCGGGTCCATTGTCCATCTTTCGCTTGCAGCACGCGCGCGGAAACGTCGTTGCCGCACGTCAAGCCGAGGATGTAGTCGTAGGCGTCCGCTTCCCCGACGCGCCGTGCATGCTTGCCGATCACGACCGCGAGTTCCGCCTCGTAGTGGATATTCTCGGTGTCCATTGGTAACGCAATCGTCGCGCCATTGCCGATCAGCGCGCTCTGCGGCTTCATAAAGATGACGGGTTCGTCCGGCACATCCCGGTCGCGCCCACCCTCTTTGACGTGGTCAACGTAATTCAACCCGACCGCGATGATCTTGCCGGGATGAACGGGCGGCAGGAGCGTCAGACTCTCCAGCGATCCGGCGGCCGCGCCAGGCGTCAGACCGGAAAAGGGATCACCCGTTGCGGTATGGACCTGTGTCCCTTCGAGCACGCCATAGCGCGCCCCACCATCGGCCATGTAGCGGACGAATTGCATCCTATCCTCCTTGTATCGTGCGATCAGCGGTGACGATGCGCGATTTTCGGTCGCACGGTAGTTTATCATGCGCGTGGGCGGGCGCGGAATCCCTGCACGCGATGCGAGAGCATAATCGCACGGCACGAAGCCGCACTGCCTGTGAAATGCTAACCGGGACGAGCGATTCAGTTGACATTCTCACGCAGATGGGACAATGGCACTATCGGAAGATGACCCGGACGGAGGAGAATATGCTTGCGCTCACGGCCGATGACATTCGCGCGCTTGTGCCGATGCGCGACGCAATCACCCTGGTGAAGGAGGCATTCCGCGAACTGTCCGCGGGCGCTGCCGTCGCGCCACTGCGCACGCCGATCGAGGTTACGCCGGAGCGCGCCGTCTCACTCTTTATGCCGGCCGCCGTGCCTTCGGTCGGCGGGCTTGGCCTGAAAGTCGTCTCCGTCTTCCCGAGCAATCCATCGCGCGGCCTCCCAACGATTCACGCAATTGTCTGCCTCATTAATCCCGAGAACGGCGCCCCGCTCGCGATCATGGACGGGACGTACCTGACCGCGCTCCGCACCGGGGCAGTCTCCGGCGCGGCGACCGATCTGATGGCGTGGCCGGAGGCGCGGATTCTCGCGCTCTTTGGCGCGGGCGCGCAGGCGGTGACACAGGCGGAGGCGATCTGCACCGTCCGCCCGATCGAGGAGGTTCGCCTCGTCGCGCGCTCCGCCGCCAAGGGCGCGGCGTTCATCGAACGACTCCGCGCCCACGCCCCTGACGTCGCTGACCGCGTTCACGTCGTGCTCGATCCCGTGGCGGCGCTCCGTGGCGCGGCGGTGATCTGTACTGCCACGCCAGCGACCGCCGCGCTTTTCGCCGATGCCGCCGTGGAGCCGGGTACACACATCAACGCGGTCGGAGCATACACGCCGACAATGCAGGAAGTGCCGCCGGAAACCGTCGCGCGGGCGCGCATCGTCGTCGATCAGCGCGCGGCGTCGTGGGCCGAGGCGGGCGATCTTGTCATCGCCCGCGACCTCGGCTTAATCACGGCAGATGATATATACGCCGAACTCGGCGAACTTGCCAGTGGCGAAAAACCGGGCCGCCATTCACGGGACGAGATCACGTTCTTCAAGTCCGTCGGCAACGCCGTGCAGGACATCGCCGTCGGCCGTCGCGCGGTAGACCGTGCGGCAAGCGAGAGGCGGGGCCAGACAATCAACCTCTCATAGAGACGAATGCAAAACCGCCAAGATGCCAAGAGGGAGACATAGCACAGAGATCACAGAGAACACAGAGGACACGGAGAAAAATAACGGGTTTCTCTGTGTCTTCTGTGTCCTCTGCGCGCTCTGCGCTACACCCTTCTCTTGGCATCTTGGCGGTTCGTTTTGCAATCCGTTCTCAGTCCGCAGCGAGGGGCAATTCCTGCCGTTTCGGCCCGTCAATGCATCGCTCCTCAAACTCCTGCCGGAACTTGAGGATCATGCTTTGCACCGGCACCGGCGCGGCCTGGCCGAGGCCACAGAGTGACAACTTAATGATCTGGTCACTCGTCTCCATAATGACATCGAGGTCGGCGACGCGCCCCTGACCGCGTTGGAAGCGGTCGAGGATATCGAGCAGCGCCTGCGTGCCCAACCGGCACGGCGTGCATTTCCCACACGACTCGTTCCGGTTGAACTCGATCATATAGTGCGCCATGTCCACCATGCTCGTTGTGTCGTCGTAGATGACGAACCCGGCGGAACCGATCAAGCCACCGGCAGGCTCGATTCCCTCGAAGGTCATTGGCAGGTCGAAATCCTCCTCGGTCAGCACGCCGCCGGAGACGCCGCCCGTTTGCAACCCCTTGAATTGAAAGCCATCGCGCATGCCGAGATGGACTTCGTTAATCAGTTCGCCGGTCGTGACGCCGAAGGGCACCTCACTCATGCCGACGCCCTTGATATTGCCGCCCATCGTATAGACCTTCGTGCCCTGGCTTTTGTCCACGCCGATGCTGGCGAACCACGCCCCGCCTTTTTCGATGATATGCGGCGCGTTGGCAAGCGTCTCGACATTGTTGACAACCGTTGGTTTGCCCCACAACCCGTATTCGACCGAGCGCGGCGGCTTCGTGCGCGGCTGACCGCGTGTGCCCTGAATCGAATAAAGCATCGCGGAGGCTTCGCCGCAGATATACGCGCCGCCACCTACGCGCACCGTGAGCCTGATATCGAAGCCGCTGCCGAGCACGTTGTCACCAATCAACCCGGCTTCTTCGGCCTGTCGCACGGCATGGCGGAAATGACGGATGGCGAGCGGATACTCACCGCCGATGTAGATGTAGCCGCGATCCGATCCGACCGCGTAGCAGGCGATCAGAATGCCCTCAATCGTCTCATGCGGATCGAGTTCGAGCATCTTCCGATCCTTGAAGACATTCGGCTCGCCCTCGTGGGCATTGCAGCAGACGTACTTCGGGTAGCCGACTGACGCGCGCGCGCCCTCCCCCTTGATGCCGGCCTGGAATCCCGCACCACCGCGACCGCGCACATTGGACGTCTTCATCTCCGCGATCACTTCGTCCTCGGTCATGTCGAAGAGCGCTTTGGCAAAGGAGGCGTAGCCGCCGCGCGCGACGTACTCATCGAGGCGGAGCGGGTCAATCAGCCCCGCCTTGCCGAGCACGATGCGCTGCTGCTTGCGCCAGAATGGGTCGTCCTTGATCGCCGGAATGCCCTGAAACGGCTCCGGGCGCTGTTCATCGGCGGGGCCATCGAAGTAGACGCCGAGCGGGCGGGCGACATTCGCGCGGTCATCGCGGACGCCGTCGAGGATCGCCGGCACATCGTCCGTTGTGGCGTAGCCGTACATCACGGCGGGCCAGCCCGCTTTGCGCACTTCGATGACCGGTTCGGCGTAGCAGTTGCCGAAACAGCCGACTTCGCGAATCTCGACATCCATCCCGCGCGCGCCGGTCTGTTCCTTGAAGGCAGCAATGATCTGCTCGACACCCTTGGCGCGCGTGCATTCGCTCATCGCGATGCTAATGACCGGACGATCCGTGGCGGACATCATGCGCTGGTAGCGCTCGGTCGCTTCGGTCCGGTAGCGGTTGAATGCATTGCGGTCGGCTAACATTGGGACCGTCGGGGAGGCTGCCGTGGTCTGTGTACTCATGCGTGGGCACCTCCTGATGATGCGGTTGGAACCGCGTCACTATCAGCATCGGTCAACAGTTCATCAATCAACGCATTTAGTTTGGTATTGTCCATTTGCGCGTGGTACGCACCGTCCGCCATACAGAGCGGCGCCTGATCGCACGCGCCGAGGCAGCCGGGGAAGATCTGCATCGTGATCTGTCCGTCGGGCGTCGTCTCTTTCTCGCCAAGCCCCAGGCGCGGATAAATGACGTCGTCAATCAGCCGCTGCGAACCGACCACGCGGCAGGCCATGCCATTACAAATCAGCAGCACATGATTGCCGGGCTTCTTGAAGCGGAAGTCGTTGTAAAAGGTCATCACCCCGAAGACGCGCGTCTCGGAGATGTCGAGGTGCGCGGCGATCACGCTGACCGCCTCTTCGGAGACATAGCCATACCGCTCCTGCACTTCCTGCAGCGATGGCAGAATCAGTTCCTGCGCATCCTGGTAATCGCGCGGCGTGAAGTGCTCCTCCAACACCTGCCGGACCCAGGCCAGGTCAATCTCTTCCCCGGTCAGTTTGAACATCGTGGCGCTCCTGTCTGCTGGCGACCGTCCGCAGTGACGCATCACCCCGTGGAGACAAAGCATGTGGCGGCGCCTCGCGCCCCACACGGAAGTATACGGCGGCGTATTTTGCCCGTCAACGCGGGAAAAATCGCCTCAATCCTCAGTCCTCAGTCCTTCCCTATGCTATACTTCCGGCGGTTCGCGCGCTCCGCGCCACCGAAAGGAGACCTCACTATGCGCGTCACGGACGGCCTCGGAACGATCCGCGATCGGCTCGCGGCGAATAATGCCATCCCACCAACCCTTACGATGGTTGACACCTATCTCAATCGCGCTCAGGGGACGGATGCCTCCGCGCCATCCCTGACCCAACTCGTGAAGATGTTGATGCGCACGCCGGAGGCGCACAAGAACAGCGGCGTCTACAACGATCTGACGCTCCTCGAAGAGCAACGGAACACTGCGACCGCCATTGCGATGGCGGAGCGCGAGCGCGAAGATGCGCGCCCGATGCCCAAGGACAAGAAGTTCTACAATGCACAGCGCGACAAAGAGCAAGCAATCAAAGATAAGGCGCGCTAGCAATCGCCTCGTTGGTGGAGCAGGCTTCAGCCTGCAATCGCGCGAGGCGGCAGGCTGAAGCCCAATATCGAACGATCATCGCGGGTTCGCGTCACGCGTGCCGAGTGCATGTTCCCGGTATGTTTCATTTCGGCGCAGGGGATCGACCAGTCCCGGAGACCACGCTCCGATGAGGAAATGCGTGCCTTTGGGCGGATCATCGGTACGCCACAGCCGGATAGCGGCTTCCCAGCGGTTGCAGCAACTCGATCACATTCCCATCGGGGTCTGTGCAGAAGGCGATTCGCACTGCTGGCGCATCGCGCGGGAAGTCCTCGGGAGGCGCCGAGAACGGTACACCACGCGCGGATAGTACGGCGTAGGCCGCGTCCACATCCGCCACCTCCAGCGCCAGGTGCGCCCACCACCGCGCACCGACTGGCACATCCACCACGTTCTCATCGGCCAGCTCGATCGCCGTCGTCCCCGCGTCGAGGAAGAGGATGCGCTGCTCCGGGAAACCGCCGAGGACCGGCAAACCAAGCGTCTCGGTGTAGAACGTCCGCAGCCGTGCGAAGTGCGCGGTGGAGAGCGCGATGTGGTGCGTCGCAAGGATGTGCAGGCTCGTTTCTCTCGCCATCGTTTCCATCCGAACCTTTCCGATCACGGCAGCAACAAGTGCAGATCGCCAAACTCGTGCCAGAGGTAGCGCTCCCGGAGCGCTTCGTTATAGACGGCGCGGAGATGGTCGCGGTTCGCGACCGCCTCCAGCATGGCAAGGTGTGTCGCCTGCGGCTCATGGAAGCCCGTCAGCAGCGCGTCCACCGCGCGGACGCCGCGTTGCGGCGTGACGATGAGCGTCGTCCATCCCTCGCCGGGGTGTGCCGTCCCATCGGCGTCCGCGACAGTCTCGAGCGCTCGCACCACGGTCGTCCCGACGGCGATCACGCGCCTACCCCGCGCATGGGCGACATTGACCGCCTCCGCTGTCTCCACTGGCACACGGTAGAACTCCTCGTACGGCGGCTCGTGCGCTTCGAGGCTGGCGACGCCGGTATGGAGGAGCAGCGGCGCGACCTGGATGCCGCGCGCGACGAGGCGCGTGATCAGTTCGGGGGTGAAGGCACGCCCGGCGGAGGGCATCTCCGCGCTCCCCGGCTCGGTGGCGTAGACCGTCTGATAGTACGGCAGCGGCCAGGCGGCATCCACGTAGTGGTAGCGGATCGGGAAGCCGTGCCGCTCCAGGTACGCGGGCAGCGACTCCGGCACGGCGAGTGTCGCGATCCACAGCCGCACACGGGCATTGGGCAGGTCGCGTTGATCCGCGCGATACGGGGTGAGAAGCGTCAGCGCACCTCTCGCCGGCAGGCGCAGCGTCTCGCCCGCTGCACCGGTGAAGAGGGGTTCGGTGCCGCGCTCGGCATGCGTGCGCAGTTCCACGGCCCACAGGTCGCCGGGAAGCCGGGTGGAGAGATGGACCTCCACCACCCCGTCCGCGCGCGCCGCGAGCACTGCCGCGTTCAGCGTACCGCTCGTATTGATGACGAGAAGGTCGCCCGCGCGCAGATAGTCCGGTAGGTCGCGGAAGCGCGCATGCACGATCCGGTCATCCGCGCGGGAGGAGACGAGCAGGCGGACATCATCGCGCGCGAGGCCACGCGCCTCGGGCGGCTCACGCGCCTCCAGTTCGGTTGGCAGGACGAAATCGAAGGGGATAATTTCAGGATCGAGTGCGTTCAGCGATGGGCGCCGAGCGAGAGAAATAACGGTCATGGGAATCTTCCCTTCTGGGTATGACGATTCACGATGCGGCCATGGCCGCGATGGGCGCGGCGAGCGCCCGGGCCGCGTACCGGCCGCTGGGGCGACCACCGGCGATCAGGGCGAGCAGACCGGGCACGCTCGTTTCCGGCAGCGGGCGGTCGCTGATGTCCTCGCCGGGAAATGCCTCCTGATGCATCTGGGTGCGCATGTCGCCGGGATCGACCCAGTAGACGCGTAGTGCCGGGTTCTCCACAGCGAGGATATGCGAAAGTTGCGCGAGCGCCGCCTTGCTCGACCCATAGCCACCCCAGCCGGGGTACGGCTCGACTGCAGCGTCGCTCGTGATGTTCACGACGCGCGCGCCGGGGTGGAGTATCGGCCCCACCGCCTGGATAAGCGCGAGCGGCGCGATCACGTTCGCGCGATAGACCTGCTCCAGCACGTCGAGCGGATAGTCGAGTAGCGCGGGCTGCGGACTGGGACCGAGTGTGCTCGCGTTATTGACGAGGAGATCAAGCCCCCCGGCCCGCCGCACGGCATCGGCGAGCATCGCCCGGTGCGTCGGATCGGTGACATCGCCGGGGATAGCGACGACGGTCGTCTTCCGCGCCAGTTCAGCGCGCGCGATTTCCAGCGCGTCCGCTCCACGGGCATCGAGGATCAAGGTCCAGTTGTCGTCCGCAAGCGCGCGGGCGAGCGCGAGGCCGAGGCCGCGCGAGGCGCCGGTGATCAGTGCAACAGGTTGCATAGAGTTCTCCTTTCAAACAAACAGCGATATACAGGTCGTGGTATGCGCCGAGTATGCAAGGGTCACTCGCTTTCCGCATTCGCCCCGACAACGAGCAGGGTTTTGCCGAGGGTGGTGCGAGATTCGATAGCGGTATGGGCATCGGCGGCGCGTTCAAGGGGGAATCGCTGGCCGATCACGGGGCGCAAGCGACCGGCGGCCGCTTCACTGAGCGCGAAACGAGCCAACTCCAGTGTCTGTTCGGGGGTGAGCGGCCCGCCGCGTAGCACCGCCACGCCTCGTTGATCGGCGTCGCTCTGGGAAATGTTCGCGAATGACCCGCTCGCCATCCCGTACGGAGAGAATCGCCCGGAGGGAGAAAGGAGCGTAAACGCTTCCCGCCCGATCTCTCCTCCCACCCCGTCAAAGACCACATTAACCGCGTTGACCTCCGTGCGGACGCGATCGGCCCAATGCGGCTCGCGATAGTTGACGGCGAAATCCGCCCCCAGTTCGCGCGCCAGTTCGAGCTTCCGCGGTGTACTTGCGGCGGCCACAACCCGGGCGCCGGCATACCGTGCGAGTTGGATGAGCAGGCTTCCCACGCCCCCGGCCGCCGCCTCGACGAGCACCACGTCGCCAGGCCGTACTGCGGCAGCGCGCATCAGCAAGGCGGCAGTCCGTCCATCAGCCAGCAGGGCTACCGCGTCGTCGAGGCGGAGTTCGTCTGGAACAGAAATCAGGCCAGCGCTGGGTACTGCGACGCGTTCCGCGTAGCCGCCTGATCCCCCGGTGCCGGTGACCACACGAGCGCCGAGCAAAGCCGGACTGACCCCTTCGCTAACCGAAATCACGACGCCCCCGACACCGTTGCCGGGAACCACGGGCAGAACAGGCATCATCGCCGGGTTCGGGGGATTCCCGGCCCGCATTTGGGTCTCGACGAAGGTGATACTCGCGAACGCAACAGCGACGATTACCTGGCCGGTCCCGGCGACCGGGTCGCGCATCTCGACCGGGACCAGCACTTGCGGTGGCCCGAATTCGCTTATCTGTACCGCACGCATTGAACCCTCCTGACACATCGTGGATGTATCCGAGACACTCCCTCCCGGAAGAACATCCTTCCTCTGCGGGCGTCTCGGAGATGAGTATGCGCCAAGGCAGTGGGCGGAACATCGGCGCATCGGCCAGATGCAGGCGGGACTAACCGACAGGGGCGCCTCTCGGAGACAGAAAGCGCCCCGGGGTGGTAGGGAGACTCCCCTAAGTTT
>JBPCPB010000018.1:0-6156 GCA_050999735.1 Thermomicrobiales bacterium
AGGAAGGGCAGGCTAAAGCCCGCCTCCACCAACATTGTATCGGCTCGCCAGTACGAGAATCTGCTCCTAAAACGGCGGCTCATCGTCATCGTCGGGATCATCCATCGGTGCGGCGCGCTCCAATTGCTCAACGCGCAATTCGGCGGCGTCGAGCAACGCCTGGCAGTGCGCGGCGAGCGCCATCCCTTCCTCGAACGCGGCGAGCGAGTCATCCAGCGTCATATTGCCCATTTGCAGGCGCGAGAGCACATCCTCTAAACGGTCATATGCCTCTTCAAATGAGAGGTCGGCGATCGTGCCGTGTTGTTCGATTGCGCTCATTGCTCCTCCATCACGCCGGTCGCCGTTGCGCCGAACGATCCATCCGCAACCCGGATACGGAACGCGCGCCCGCCGTGTCCATCGCGCGCCTGTCGTATCACATCGCCCGTATCGGCATCGCAGATGAATGCGTAGCCACGATTGAGGACGGCCGTCGGATTAAGGGCGGCAAGTGCGGCCCGTCGCGCGCCGAGTCGCTCGCGATCAATGCTCAGGGCCTGCGACACGAGCGCCGTCAATGTCCGCGTCCGCTCGTCTATACGCTGCCGGAATTGCTCGGCGCGGAGCAGTGGCGAGAGCCGTTGCAGGGTGCGGTTAAGCACATCGAGATCGCCCGCGCGCCGTTCGATATCGTCCCGCATTAGCGCGGCCATTGCGCGCGCGGCGGTGTGGAGATCGGCGGCAATTGCCGCACGATCCGGTGTGCAGAGTTCAGCGGCGGCGGAAGGCGTTGGAGCGCGAACATCGGCAACGAGGTCAGCAAGCGTGCAATCCGTCTCGTGTCCGACCGCGCTGACGACCGGTATCCGCGAGGCGAAGATGGCCCGCACGACCATTTCGTCGTTGAACGGTGCGAGGTCTTCCGCCGAGCCACCGCCCCGCCCGACGATGATCACCTCCGCCCGCCCGTCGGCCTGCAACTCGGCAATCGCCTGGACGATCTCCGCCGCCGCCGCCCCGCCTTGCACAGAGGCGGGTGCGAGCAGGAGCGACGCGAGTGGATAGCGGCGGGCGACGACCGTCTGAATGTCGTGCCAGACCGCGCCGGACGCACTCGTCACGACGCCGATGCAGCGGGGCGCGAGCGGCAGCGGGCGTTTCCGCGCCTCATCGAATAACCCTTCGAGTTCCAACTGCAATCGCAGTCGCTCGAACTGCGCGGCGAGCAGACCGACGCCATCCGGCTGAATGAGATCAATATAGAGTTGATACTGGCCCGTCGCCTCGTAGATGCCGATGCGACCGTGGGCGAGGATGGCATCGCCATCATCCGGGAGATACGAGAGATACCGCGCCTGCTGTTTGAAGCAGACACAGCGGAGCGACGCTTCGCTGTCCTTCAAGGAAAAGTAGAGATGCCCGGACGCCGGGCGCGAGATATTCGATGCTTCACCGCGCACCCAGATGTCCGTCAGCACCGGATCAATCTGGAACAATTCCTTGAGATATGCCGTGATTTCGGCGACCGTGACCAGCGTCACACGAACTCCTGAGTGGGTAGTAAACAGTAGACGGTAGACAGAGAATTCCGGGTACCTTCTGTCTACTGCCTACTGCCTACTGTTTACTGTCTACTGTCTACTGCCCCAACCGCATCAACGGTTGGCTGTATTCGACGGGCTGCCCATTGGAGACGAGCAGTTCTTCGACGATCCCGCCGCGTTCCGCCTGAATCTCATTCATGATCTTCATCGCCTCGATGATGGCAACTGTCTGCCCTGCCGCGACCATGTCACCGACGCGGACGAACGGCTCCTCGCCGGGTCCGGGAGCGGAATAATAGGTGCCGATCATCGGGGAGGGAACGATATAACCGTTCGGCGCGCGGGCCGCCTCCTCGTCGCTCGTTTCGGCGCTCTCGAACGCGCCGATTATGCCATTGGTCGGCGCGCCGGGCTTCTGTGTACGCGGCGCTGAGAGGACGACATGGACACCGTTCGCGTTCACCTCGATCTTGCCGAGGCCGTGCTCCGCCATCACGGCGGCGAGCGCCGCGATGTCGTCGGTCAGGCCGGAGGGAAGGCCCTGCTCGTGCGCGTCACGTTCGTCGTTCATCCGTTCGCCCGCTCGATGTACGTATTCGACCGCGTATCCACTTTCAGGTTATCACCTTGATTGACGAAGAGTGGGACGGTGATTGTCAGCCCGGTCTCCAACTTTGCGGGCTTGACGGCTCCAGTCGCGGTATCACCCTTGATGCCCGGTTCCGTCTCGACGACTTTCAACACGACCGTCGTCGGAATGATAACCTCGATTGGCTCGCCCGCGAAGGTCTGCATGTCCACGGTGTCGTTCTCGCGGATGTAATGGACGGCGTTGCCGAGTGTCTCCGGCGCAAGCACCGGCTGCTCATACGAATCGAGGTCCATGAAGACGTAGTTATTATCGTCATCGCGATAGAGATACTGGACGGTGCGCCGTTCGAGTTCGGCGACCGTGAAGCGCGTGCCATTCTGGAAACTCTTCTCGGTGATCGCGCTAGTGCGGAGGTTGCGCACGGTGATCTTAATCGTCGCGCTGCCGCGCGCGGTCTTGATGTGCTGATAATCCATTACCCGCAGGAGCGCGCCCTCGAACTCGATGACGATGCCCTTTTTCAGTCCGCCCGTATCAATGACCATGCACCCCCCACCCGACGCGGCGCTTCATGTTGAACAGAGACGCAATCGCGTCTCTTTCCAGCAGGGAGCACTGTACACGGCGCACTCACTTTTGTACATCAGACGGCGAGCACTGGCGCGTCGGTCAGATTGATGATGCCGGTCGGTGTGAAGACGACAAGGTCCTCGATGCGCACGCCGCCCCAGTCGGGTAGATAGACGCCCGGCTCGATTGTGAGCGACATGCCCGCCGCGAAGACATCCGTGCCTTCCTTGCGGGCGCTCGGCGCTTCATGCACCTGCAGGCCGATGCCATGGCCCAATCCATGCAGGAAAGCATCGCCATACCCCGCCTCCGCGATTACGCCACGGGCGGCGGTATCGAGGTCGCCGCCCGTCATTCCGGGGCGGGCCACTTCTTCGGCGTGGCGCATCGCGCGCAGAACGACATCGTAGATGCGGCGGAATTGGTCGTCCGGCTCGCCGATGACGATGGTCCGCGTCAGATCGCCACTATAGCCCTCGTACCGCGCGCCCATATCAATAACGATCGGCTCGCTCGCGCGGATTCGGCGGTCGGTGACGGTGTGGTGCGGTCGCGCGCCGTTCTCGCCCGCGCCGACGATCGTCGAGAAACCCAAGCCTTCGCCACCATGCGCGCGAACGGCTTTGTCCAATTCCCAGGCGACGTCTCTTTCTGTCATCCCCGCGACAACGCGCGCTGAAACCTCGACAAACGCGGCGACCGTGATTGCCTGCGCGCGTCGGAGCAGGGCAATCTCCGCCTCGTCCTTAATCAGCCGCATATCGCTGATCAGCGACCCAACTTCCGCAAATTCGACTTCTGAGAGCGTTGCGCATAGCGATTGGTAGGTCGTATAGAGCATCGCGCTCTCGTCGAAACCGATGCGATGAATGCCATGCCGCGCCGCGATCTCCTGGAGTTGTTGCGCGGCTTCTTCCTGCCGGGCATACGCGACGACTGCATAATCGGGCGCCTCGGCGCGGGCTTGTGCCGCGTTGACGACGCTCGTCCGCAGATATGCCGCGTCCGCCGTGATGAGGAGCGCGCCCGCCGATTCGTTCGGCGGGTGATCCTCGCCGGTATAGCCGGTCAGGTAGCGGCGGTTCGCGGGATGCGTGGTGTAGACCGCCGCGAATCCGGCCGCCGCCATCGCCGCGCGCAGCCGCGCTAACCGCCTGGCATGAATGTCGGTATCAATGCCAGTCATAGAGACAAACCCTCCTCCGCAAAGAGCGCGGCGAGATAGTCGAGCGCGAGTAGGTAGCCGCGCCAGCCGAGGCCGACGATCTGACCGCGCGCCACCGGCGCGGTCACTGAGATATGGCGGAACTCCTCGCGCGTGTGGATATTCGAGAGATGAACCTCGATGATCGGGCAGGGAAGCATGGCGAGCGCGTCGCGGATCGCGTAACTGTAGTGCGTGAAGGCGCCCGGATTGATGATGACGCCGTCCGCTTTCCTCCCCGCGTCCTGCAGCGCGTCAATAATCGCACCCTCGTGATTCGATTGCACGAACGTAACGGCGACACCGTGCGGTTCGGCATGCGCGCGCACATTCGCCTCGATGTCGGCGAGCGTCGTCTTGCCGTAGATGTCCGGTTGGCGCGTGCCGAGCATATTGATGTTCGGCCCGTTCACCACGAGGATCGTCCGTGCCATGTCGCGCCCCTTTCTGCTGGGTGGCATGATAACACGGCGTCTGCCCGACCAGTGCTGACCCGCGACTGAGCGGAGCAGCATGGATGTTCCACGATTTGACAACCATCCCCCTCGCCCCTATCTTGACCTTGCATCAAACTTTTCCTCGTGAAGTATCTTGTGGCCTCTAGCGACACAGGTACGAAATGCCCATACTCTCGTCCGGCAACCCGATACGACGTGAGGTCGGGCTCAGTAGTGCATCCGGCCAATGTATCATGACTCGTTGTGGGCTTGACCGGGTGCATTACTGGGAGCATAGGCGTCGCACGGGTTTTTCGCCGGTACCACGATTATGGAAACCGCTGCCACGATGTGGGAGAACGTGCCCCGTGTCGTTAGCGCTTGACTAGGAAGAGGAACCGAAAGCGAACGTCAGATGTATAATCGATACGTGACAGAAGTATGCATGCTCTGAAGGAGCCACTCATATGCTGTGTGGCGGTCAGTATAATCTGATGCTGGCATGCTTCTATCCAAGAACGGCAGATATTGCGCTCAATCTGCCAGGAAAGGAGAGCGGTCGATATGCCTGCAAAGTTGTCGATTGCTGCGGCAGTGCTCATCGTACTGCTCGTGGGATGCACAAACACCACTCAAGGCGCTCAGAGCACTGTCTCTCCGAGTCTTCCTTCTCCTTCTGCTCACACGCCAATAGCGTCATCCGTTTCCCTTGCCGGTACCTTGACCCCGTCAGCGTCATCGCATGCACCAGCGGAATGCCCGGTGACACTGTCCAACGGCAATTCCCCGCCAAGCGAACGCCCATCCCCCAGCCATTACGGGAATGGTGCGTTGTACACGGTTCTTTGGCCTATGGGAGAAGTCCGAATCAGACCGCAGGACATGGAATCGGATGGGACACTCGCGATGAAATTTCCCTGGTGGCGTGGCTCCGGAGTGGTAGGCCGTTTGACGATCGAGGGGCGACGCCTTGATGCGCCCGCGCCCCCGCTGCAAGCACGGATTCCTGACGGATATGGCGACACGGGCTTCCAATCAACCGCACTCATATTCCCGACCGAGGGCTGTTGGGAGGTTACCGGACGAGCCGGTGGCGCGAGCCTGACATTCGTGACTCTTGTGACGAGAACCTGATCATCAGTGAGACCGAGCGCGTATCGCTGGCGCGGCGATCTCATGCTTCGTGCGTATCCACGCTCGACAGATTTCTCAGTAGAGAACGCCAACACGCGGTAACAGGGGCCATGCATTGCTACGGATGGATCGGCAGGTTAACGCAGGCGATCAAGGGGCCTCCTCCATTGACAAAGGCGAGCAAGGTTGTCGCCGTCGGTGGAATCACCGTACTAATAGTTTGGTGGCCCGGTTCGTCCTGCTGGGCATGGAACCGCAGCAAGACGGTGGGAGGAAACCGTGGCCGGAGGGGACTTGTCTCATCAGCACAGGCGCCGCCGGTAACGGACCACATCAGATTCGGGCCACCAGTCGCGCGCAGCAGTTCATCGGGCGGACCGGCGATAGCAGCATTGAGGAACAGATCGCCATTCGGCATCGTCCAGATGGCCACCTGCCCACCCACATGCCACCCTTGGATCGGCTGGATCACTGCCCGTTCCGATGGAGGGGTAGCAGGCGTCGGTCGGACACTCGTCGGCGTTGGCAGCGGAACCTCCGGTGTGATGGTCGGCGTACTGACTAAGGACGCTGCCGACGCAGTGGCGGGCGCTGCGATGGCCGTTTGCGGTGTCGAGAGGGGGTGTCCTGCAAAATTCTCTCGTGCCGCACTCGCCCCGCTACAAGCAGTGAGCGCCAACCCAATGGCAGTGA
>JBPCPB010000043.1:0-10933 GCA_050999735.1 Thermomicrobiales bacterium
AACCCAATTATGGGGCGGACGATCTGGCCGCAGTGCGCGTCCCGGTCACGATCGTGCAGAGCGAGCACGACGAATTCATCAAGCGCGAACATGCCGAATATCTCGCGCGGAGTATTCCCGGGGCGGATCTGGTCATCCTGCCCGGCGTGACGCATTTCGCGCCGCTGCAACGGCCGGGGCAATTCAATACCACCATGCTTGCCTTCGTCCGTCGGGTGCTCGCTTGACGCACGCTGGGGGCGCTCTGCACGCTCAGGCAAAGCCGTTTGCGCCTGCCTTGCCTCGCGCCTATACTGGCAGTCGGATGTGCGTGCGGCATGGGCAAGGTGGCTTTGGTGACAGTACCGGCGAACGATGGCGGAACAGAGCAGCACTGGCTGCGGAGTGTACGCGGGCGGATCCTCGTTTCAGTTGGGTTCGCCCTCCTCGTCCTGATGGGGCTGACCCTCTTCGCGGATAGCCGGAAACTCGCCGACGCGCTGCGGGGATTTCACTGGCCGCTGCTCGTGCCGATCCTGCTCCTCACGTCGTTCAACTATGCGCTTCGCTTCATCAAATGGCAATATTACCTGCGCCGCGTCGGCATTACGGAATTACCGGCGTACCTCTCCGCCCGGATTTTCTTCGCGAACTTCACGATGGCGATCACACCCGGCAAAGTCGGCGAGGTCTTCAAGTCGCTCCTGCTGCGTGAGGCGGTCGGCACGCCGATTGCCGTCAGCGCGCCGATCATCCTCGTCGAGCGGCTGACGGATGGGATCGCGATGCTTCTTCTCGCCTCCACGGGGCTAATTATCTTCCGCTATGGCGTGCCGGTTTTCGCGACGATTGCCGTGCTCGGCGTGCTCGGATTCTTACTCTTGCAGCAGCAACGGCTGATCCGGCGAATGATTGACGCGGGCGAGCGGTTCCGCCTCATTGCCACGTTCACGCACCAGATGCATGCCTTCTATGACAGTATCTACGCATTGCTGCGCCCGGCGCCGCTCCTGTTCGCGACGGCAACCGGCCTCGTCTCCTGGCTTGGTGAGTGCGTCGCGTTCTTTCTTGTCCTCGTCGGGTTGGGGTTCGCGGGCACGCCCCGACTTTTTCTGACGGCGATGTTCGTGCTCGCCGCCTCGACGCTGATTGGCTCGGTCTCGCTCTTGCCCGGCGGTCTCGGCGCGGCGGAGATCGGCATGACCGCGATGCTCCTCGCCCTCATCACTGCTCCGCTGATGACGCACGATGTCGCCGTGGCCGCCACACTCTTGATCCGCTTCTGCACGCTCTGGTTCGGCATCGCGCTCGGCGTCGTGGCTCTGACAACCGTGCGAGGGCTGCTCGGCGGGCGAAAACGGCTCATGCGGACGCTCGCCGACGCGTCGCCCGGTGATTAATGTGAGGTGCCGCATTCTGTATCTATCCCCAGCCGCGCGCCGTCTGTTCGCGGCCATGGTCGGCATCGGCTTGCTCGTTGGCTGTGGTGGCAGTTCGCCCACGGCGCTGCCGCCCGTTCGCCCAACGACGACGCCACCGCCAACGATAGACCCGATCCACATTCGCACCGGCAGTGCGATCATCCCCAGCCCGATTGGGCAAACCGCGAATAGTGCGAGCAATCCGTCGAGCAGCGCGCTTGCCCCTTCGCTCGGCGTCATTCCGGCGACGATCCCGGTCCCGACGGTGACGACGGGCACGGTGCTGCAACCGCTCCCGGGCGGCCAGACCTTCACGACCACCGACAAAAAAGTTACGATCCGCTACCCCGACAACTGGGACGCGCAAACCTCCGCAAATGCCGCGCAGTTCACCCCAAAGGGCGCATCACCGACCGATCCAAATGTGCCGCGCGTCACCTTCAACGGTCTGCCGGTCCAACTCGATCTGCTCTCCAGCGACAACGCGCAGAGTTACCTGCAAACCCTCGCCTCGCAAACGGCCGGGCGAGGCGCAACGGACCTCATCGTGCGATCTATTGATCGCGTGCATCTCGGCAGCCCGAGCGGATTGGAAGCGGTACGGTTCATCGTCTCCTACACGCAGGGCGTCCCGGTCACCTCGGAACAGGTGATCGTCCAACCGAAAGGCAGCGACACGACCTGGTTCATTAGCGCGACCGCCCCCGCCGCCGACTTCGCCACGGCGTGGGAGCCGATCATTGACGGCATCGCGGGCAGCGTGATGTTTACTTAATCTCACCGCGCCGCGCAGTCGCCCTGCCGCGTGGAGAGGGCGCGGCGATGTTCCTCCTTGACGGCGCGCAGGAGGCTGCCATCTATGAGCAGATCCAACCCGGCGAGGGCCATCGCCTTGGCGGCGAGGAGCATATTCCGGTAGCCGAGGTCGCTGTCCGCCGCCGCGACGACCTGTGCCGAATGCCACGGGATGACCTGCTCCGTGATCGGGAAGCCCGTCTCGACGGAGGGGACGAGGTACGAGACATTGCCCCAATCCGTGCTGCCGAGCGCTTCGCCGAGGCGCGGATGCGGCATGTGCAGGCCGAGATCATCGAAGTGGCGGCGGACACGGCGAGCGAGCGTGTAGTTCGTCACCATGTCCGTGTATGGCTCTTCCGGGCGGCTCCATGCGAGGCGCGCGCCCGTCATCTCCCCCGCGCCCTCCGCGACCCGCTTCACCTTCGCGACGAGTTGCTCCATCGCCCGCACAGTCGCCGCGCGGACATAGAAGACGGCGCGGGCATACTCCGGCACGATATTCGGCGCGTCGCCGCCGTGGGTGATAATCCCGTGGATGCGCGCGTCCGGCGTGACATGCTGGCGGAGCGCGTTGATGCCGTTGAAGGTCTCGATCACCGCATTCAGCGCGTTGACGCCGTTGTAGGGGTCGGCGGCGGCGTGCGCGGCGCGGCCATGAAATTCCATCACGACGGTCGAGACGGCGAGCGACAGGCCGCTTCCTGGCTCGGTCGGCACGGTCGCCTCGTTCGTGCCGGGGTGCGCGCCCATCGCGGCATCTATATCGTCGAAGACGCCATGCCGCGCCATGATGACCTTCCCACCGACCGCTTCCTCGGCGGGCGTGCCGAAGACGACGACCGTACCCGCGACATCGTCCAGCGCGGCAGCGAGGCCGATCCCCGCCCCCATCCCGGCACAGGCGATCAGGTTGTGCCCGCAGGCATGGCCGAGGCCGGGGAGCGCGTCGTATTCGGAGAGGAAGGCGATCCGGGGCGCGCCCTGTCCCTTTTCAGCGCGGAAGGCCGTCGGTAATGTGGCGATACCGCGCTGTGTCGCGAAGCCGTATCGCTCCAGCATCGCCGCGACCGCCTGCGCGGACTCCACCTCATGCATCGCGATTTCCGGGTGCGCATGGATAAACCTGCTCACCGCGAGGATGTCGCCCGTCGCGTCGTCAATCGCCCGTAAGACCTTGTCGCGGAGTGCTTCCTCTGCCATGGTCCGTACGCCTTCTTTCACAAACCGTTTACACCGGCTACCTATGCGTAGGGGCGGTTCGTGAACCGCCCACCTTTGCAGCACCGCAGCCATACCATAGCGATAATGCGCGAGCGGCGGGGAGGGCGGTTGTACCTCGGCGCGACCGCCCCTACGGAACATTGGCGGCAGTATAGCAGTTAGCATTATGCCACACGCAGCAAACCATCGGGCTTGATCGCATTACGGGTAATCGTCCGCAGGGCGGATTTCCCCACCGAATCGCGCGATGATCGGCTCCAAGATCGCTGTATCTCGCGCGTAAACCTGAATAGACGAACTATCGAACGCACAAATTTCGACAATGGCATCGCCAATATCCTGAAATGGTTCACTCTCTGCCCAGATTTCGCCCCATTGCATGGGCAGACAACCAATAGGTACCGCCAGAAAGACGGCCCAGAAGAACTGGGAAACTTGCCGCAAGAAATCTACCGTTTCATGGTGGTCGCCAACGAGTACAGGAATCTTGACGCCTTCGGGGAATAGCCGTGGACCGTCTATCTGGTCATCAATGTCGGAAACGAACCAAACGCATTGTTGAACCGTGTCCCCAAGTGTTTCGATAACGAGTGCGATCTGCTCGCCTTCGCAGGAAAACTTGCTGCCGTTGATCTCATGACCTTTGAGTTGTACGACGTATTTGGTCTCTGCCATCCCGTTTTATGCCCCGTAACAGAGAACAGGGTACGCCACGATTGCGGCGCAAACCCTGTTCCATAGATACGCTATTGGCATTTCGCGCTAATTTTTCTCGTACAACTCCGTCCAGTGCGCGTGCTCGTCCCTGGCGGCGGCAACGAGTGCGGGGTCGGTGAGAAGATCGAAGGCGGTGAGGGCCATCGCGGTGGAGACTTTCAGCAGTTGCTCGTAGCCGAACTCGGAGCAGGAGGCATCCACGACCTGTTGCGAGTGGCCGGGAATCATCTCGTGGCTGATCGCGAACGAGCCGGTGACGGAGGGGACGACGTACGAGACATTGCCGAAGTCGGTCGAGTACGGGCCACGCCGCCCCTGATCGCGCGCGTTGACCTCCATGCCGGCCTTGCGCATGTTCTCCTCATAGATGCGGCCGATGACGTAGGAGGGGCGCATGTCGTAGCAGGTTGGCTCGGCATGCCGGATCTCCACCGTCGTCTCGGTAAGCATCGCGGCGCCCTCGGCGATCCGGCGTACTTTGTCTTCAAGCACTTTCAGGTACTCGCGGTCGGCGGCGCGGACGAAGAACTTGGCGGCGGCGTAGTGCGGCACGACGTTTGGCGCATCGCCGCCGTGGGTGATGATACCGTGGATGCGCGCATCCTCCTTGATGTGCTGGCGCATCGCGTCAATGCTGGTGAAGAGTTTGATCACGCCATTGAGGGCGTTCGCACCGTTATAGGGGTCGCCCGCCGCGTGCGCGGGCTTGCCGTGGAACTCGAAGTCCATATGCGAAACCGCAAGGCAGGTGCCGCCCGGATACTGCGTCGCGGAGCCGGTGAATGGCCCGGCGTGGTGGACCATCAAGGCGGCGTCCACATCTTCAAAGACGCCCGCATCAATCAGTTTCACCTTGCCGCCGCCACCCTCTTCGGCAGGCGTGCCGATGATCTGGAAGGTGCCGTCAATCTGGTCCATGATCTGCCCGAGGCCGATTGCAGCAGCCAGACCGGACGCGCCGATCAGGTTGTGCCCGCAGCCATGCCCGAGGTTGGGCAGTGCGTCGTACTCTGCTAATACCGCGATGGTCGGCCCCGGCCCCTTGCCGCGCTTCGTCGCCCGGAAGGCCGTTTCCAGCCCGCCCAGCGGTTTCTCGACCGCGAAGCCTTCCTTGCGCAGTTGATCCGCGAGCAACTGCGAGGCGAACCGCTCCTGGTAGCCGATTTCCGGCTTCTTGTGAATCTGGTCAGAGACATTGATGATCCCCGGCCCGTGCTCGTCAATCGCCGTGGCGACCTGCTCCCGCAACTTCTCGCGCATCTCCACTTGCATTTCCTGCCTCCGCTCATCAGCGCTACAGACTACGTACTGACATGCGACTATAGCACCTTCGATGATCTGTCGCATCCGAATAAATTGGGCCAGGATGCATCGCAAAGCCGGGAGCATGGCGCGTGACGTGCAGGAGGCTCCGATGTACCTGATGCTCCCCTGTCCGCTCACCGTGCCCGCACGACCCTTGTCCCATCTGGCGGGGGAATCCGCCTTGAGACGCATCCCGCATTCCCTCATTGAAATGGTACCGGACGTTCTACGGTTCCCTCAAATGAGAATGTCATTCAAGGGGGGAGCGGCATGGCGACCAATGGCGCAATGGCGATGAACGAACGACGTATGTATCTGACGAAGATGCATATCCGCTATCGCCAGGTCAATCATCGGGAACGGAGCACATTGCTGACCGAGACGGAGGCGATCCCCGGCAGATCGTCTGGATTATCAGGGCCGGCCCCTTGCCTGCAAATTTCAGGACCCTCACCACTATTCCTGGCGTATTCGGCTGGCGCTCTCCCAACGATTGCTTTGAAGTCTTTGATGAAGTGCGCCTGGTCGAAGTATCCGAGATCGAGGGCAAGGTTTGATCCATCCACACCGCCGCCATCGGCCAATCGTTCGGCTGCTTCGTGGAGCCGATACTGTTTGATCACCCACTTCGGGCTGACACCGACGTATTGACGGAAGATGCGTTGCAACGTCCGTTTGTTGAGGTTGAGCCGACACACAATATCGTCCACCCGCGTGATCGTTCGGTCAGCGATGATCCGATCAACGATCCTGGTAATCACCGCGACATTCTCGTCTCGCTCCGGCAGCCGCGCGCGAAGGAAATTCTCCGCGAGTGCGATCATCTTCTTGCCGTCTTCTTGTGCGAGGATCGCCGCTTCCAGCGCGTTGCCATCCATGCCAAAGGCATCCCGGAGATTGATTGAGGCATCCGTGAACTGAGAAACGGGCGACTTTACAAAGGGGTAAAAGGCGCCGGGTCTGAATTTAATGCCAAAGACCTGACCCTTGCCTTCAAGGAGATACGAGAATTTCCCTGTCGTCGCACCAAAAATCCGCGATCTCTCTTTCTCGATGACCAGATGGATGCACGGATGCGGGAGGGTCTCTGATCGGTAGGGTTCCTGACCGCTCAGGTCCCATGTGACGATCCAATAATGCTCGATGAAAAAATCGAGGTCCTGTGACGGCGGATGGAGGGAAAGCCGGAACTTATTTTCACCTGCCCTGCGATTCAAAACACCCCTGGGCTTTTCAGTGATTGTTTTCACCATCGCTCACCATCCTGCTATGGTCGGTCGTCGCCAGGCTGTATCGCCTCTATCTCCTCGTATGATGGGACGAACCGTCTCCCCTGTCGCGTTTTTCCAATACCGCGCGTCGCCTCCGTGCGAGAATACCGGTATCCTGACACGAACGCATGTTCGTGTCAATGCGGAGGGTCGCGAAGTCGCGATCACGGCAAGGAGAAAGAAGACATGAGCACACAGGCGACGGGTACATTTGAGATCAAGACCTGGGACGAGCAGGCGTATCATGAGTCCGGCGACGGCGCGAAGATGACCGCTGCGCACATCTCCTATCTCTATCACGGCGACATCGATGGTGAGAGCATCATGGAATACCTGATGAGTTACCGCCCGGACGGCACTGGCGTCTACGTCGGGTTGGAGCGCATCGCGGGCACTGTCGGCGGGCGGGCGGGGAGCCTCGTCCTCCAGCACACCGGCACATTCGCGCCGGACGGGGTGACAGGGACATACACCGTCGTGCCGGATTCCGGCGCGGGCGAGTTGCGCGGCATCCGCGGTGAGGGCACGCTGTCCGTCTCCGGCGCAGGTCCATACCCCTTCACGCTCGACTACGATTTTGCGTAGCGGGCAGGACGGCACTGTCCACTAACGTTCACGCCACAATCGGAGGAACACCACCATGCAGACCCATCTCGCCCATATTCAGTTCAACGTCCGTCCGGAAAACGTGTCCTTCTACCGCGATCTGATGGCCTTCCTCGGCTGGAAGACGCTCTTCGAGAACGAAGGAATGCTCGGCGTGACAGGCAAGAGCGATGAGAGCCTCTGGTTCATCGGCCAGGTCAAAGAGGTAGCGAATGACTACGACGGGCCGGGAATGAATCATCTCGCCATCGGCGCGGAGTCGCAAGCGGACGTTGACGCTGTCGCGGCCTATCTCACAGAACGGGGCGTGGCACTGCTTTTCGAGACGCCGCGACACCGCCCGGAGTTTGCCCAGAGTGAGGAGCAGACCTATTACCAGGTAATGTTCGAGTCACCGGATCGCATCCTGCTGGAAGTCGTATATACTGGCCCGAAGAGCGAGCAATGAGCAACGAGCCATGAGCGACGAGTAGGGATTGATCCCCTCGTTGCTCATGGCTCATGGCTCACCGCCGCGTGCAGCGCGATCATTGCGCGGGCGAGATCGTCCTCCGTGCCGACGTTGCCGGGAAAGATGACGAGTGGTACGTCCGGCCAGCGCTCTGACTCCACCACCCGCCAGACAGGCACGCCGGGGAGCAGCGCGCCGAGCACCGTCGCATGGCGGATGCCGAGCGCCTCGGTCGCCATGTCGCTGGAGGTGATGCCGCCCTTGGCGATCATCCATGCCGGTTCACGTTCCAATCCCCGCACAATGGCGACGAGCGCGGACGAAATCCGCTGGCCGATCTGGAGATTCGCCGCCTCGTCCGCCCTGTTTTGCAGGAGTGTCCGGCTCGTGAAGAGAAGCGCGTCCGCGCCGTCGCTCCATGCGGCATTAACGGCATCAATCGCCGACCGGATCGCGGCGTCACGACGGTCATCGAGCAGCGCATCGGCGGGCGCTTCGATTGCCCGCGCACGCTCCACTGCCCGCGCCTGTTCCAGTTGTGCCGTGCTGCGGGGCACATACGAGCCGACGACGACGAGGCCGGGGCCGGAGCGATGGACCATCTCGGCGGCCACAAGGAGCGGGCGGCGGGGCAGGCCGAACCGGGCGCGGACAAACGCCGCCGCCGTCCGGCAGAGGTACCGCCGTCCCGCCGCTTCCGCCTTCAGCATGCCGAGGACGGCGGCCGCCATGTCGCCATCCGCCGCGCTGTTGATGACGAGGACGGGCTGTGTCGCTGCCAGCAGCCACGCCGCGACGGCATCCGCGCCTTGCCGGATCGTCGCGAGCGAGAGGGCGGCGACTTCATCGCGCATCCAGCGTCCACTCGATTTCTCGACTGCCCAGTCGCGCAGATCGGACGCCGCGAAACCGAAGGTGGCGTCCCGCGCGAATTCCGTCTCGCCGACGGGCACGGCCGTTTCGCCGTCATGCACCCAGTGGACATCGCCGACGGTGATCCGCTTCCCTTCCGCAAAAAAGGGCGCAAGGACGATCTGCGGCGGGGTATCGTCCGGCCCGATCAGCGCATCGGTTTCGGCGGGGAAATGGCCGCGCAGCGTCGAGTCGCTCCGGCTGATGACGGTGAATGGCCGCCCCGTTTGCGCCGACGCGGCCCGCAGATGCGCCGCGATCTCCCGGTTGAGTGCGACCGCAGCGCGCTCGGTCATGCTGCGGCTATTAGTGAGCAGATAGAACCCCGTGCCATCCGACCGGAAGGCGTTGGTCAGCGTCTCCACATCCCACCGCGTATAGACGGAGAGATCGTAGATGGTCTGCGTGCCGGTCGGGTCGTCATCGAGGACGACGACGGCGCGCGGATCGGTGGCGAGTTGCGCCCGGATCGCGGTGAGGAGCGGCGCCTCATCGGGTGGCGGCGGCAACCCCGCGAGGAGGACCGCCAGCGGCTGCCGTCTCACATCCTTCATGCGCGCTGCTCCTTAGGCGTATCGGGGTGGGCGACCGTCCGTTTCGCGCGGCATGAGGACGCCGCCACGGGCGATCAGCCAATCCACGACTTCACCGACGACGGCATCCGGCGTGCTTGCGCCCGCCGTCACGCCGACGGTCTCCTTGCCCGCGATCCACGACGGGTCAATCTCCGCTGTGGACTCGATGTGATACGACGGCGTGCCGAGGTGATTGCCGATTTCCGCCAGATGCCGGGTGTTCGCGCTCTTCCGCCCGCCGATGACGAGGACGACGTCCGCCTCGCGCGCCAGATTGCGCATCGCCAGTTGGCGGTCCGTCGTCGGCTTGCAGATCGTGTTGATGACGCGCACCTCGCCACCGAGCGGCAACGCCAGCACGGTCAGGGCGTTGACGAAGGCGATCACATCATCCATCTCGCTCGTCGTCTGCGTGACGACCGCGACTTTGCGTGGCGGCTTCTCCGCCCACGCGCCATCGGCATCGCGGCGAATATGCCAGGGCAAGTCTTCGATACGCTTCGTCGCCAGCGCGCCCTCCCCGGCCCAGCCGAGGATGCCTTTCACTTCGGGGTGCTTCTTGTCGCCGTAGACGACGACGGTGTACCAGTCATTGGCGAGGTCGCGCGCGATCTGCTGCGGCTTCTCGACGAGCGGGCAGGTGGTATCCACGACGTTCGTTCCGGCGGCACGTGCCTCATCCGCCACCCACGGGGCCGCGCCGTGCGCCGTAATGACCATCACGCCGTCCGCCGTCGCTTGATGCACCTCGTTGATAACGCTGACGCCCTTGCCCTCCAGATCGCGCACGACCTGCGGGTTGTGGACGACATCGCCGAGCATGCGGACGGATTTCCCCTCGTCCGCCAATCCATCAACCATCTCAATCGCGCGGCGGACGCCGAAACAAAAACCCATTTCGTCCGCGAGAATAATCTTCATATCGTGTGCCGCCCTTTATCACTGTGTCGCAGTCGCCACGCGCCATTGCATACAAGGCTAAGTATACACCTAGCCCCCGATCCCCTTCCCGCGAGGAAGGGGTGACTCATCGCGACATCGAGGCGTTCCCCCGAATGCCGTGACCTTGCGGAGGCTCGCTCCCCTTCCCACGCCGAGGAACGGAAGGGGCCGGGGGTTAGGTTCCTTCTGCCACTCGTGCAAACCCTTCATCGAACAGCCCAATGGCGCGCTCGATGTCGTAGCGGGCGGCGATCTCGCGAAAAGGGGCGGGATCGGGGAGCAGCGGGGCGCGCAGCAAGGCGGCGATCCGTTCAGCGAGTGAGCCGACTTCCCCCGGTCGGTAGAGATTCGTGGCAGGGACGAAGGAAGGGTAGGCGAGCGTGTTCGGCAGCACAGGGATGCAGTCACAGTACATCGCTTCGAGGGCGCCGGTCGGGAAATACTCGTGCTCCGCCGTGGAGACGACCAGCTGGCAGCGCCAGAGGAGGCGCGCGTATTCCTCGCGCGAGGGGCGCTGGCCGTAGTGGACGAGTTGAGCGGCGAACTCGTCCCGCGCCTCCTCGAACTCCGGCGAGCGGCCGTGCGGGTTTGTCCCCGCCAGCGCGAGCCGGAAGGGGATGCGCCGCTCGACGAGATCGCGCAAGGCGGCGAAGAAGATGTCCGGGCGCTTATCGTAGTCCCACCGGCTGTTCCAGAGGATCACCGGTGGCCCCGGCGCGAGCGGTGTGGCGAGGG
>JBPCPB010000050.1:0-11653 GCA_050999735.1 Thermomicrobiales bacterium
ACCGCGGCCCCACTGAGAAAGCGCCGCCGACTCAGGTGTTTCGTGTACCCGTCCATACCAAGTCTCCTTTCATCATCGCCACGACATTCCTTCCCTCTCGCTCCCCCTCTCCTTTGCCCCAAGGCAAAGGAGAGGGGGCCGGGGGGTGAGGTTTCCCCTACTTTCCGTCCGTCACATACCACTGGTACGCGGCGTAGCGATTCGCGCCGCTCAACCCGGTGGGGATATAGTTCTTGACGCGCTTGTTGACACCGACGATGGTCTTTGGGAAATCCGTCACGAGGACGGGGCAATCCATCGCGATCTGAACCTGCGCCTGGACATAGAGATCGGTGCGCTTCGCGCGATCCAGCACATGCAGCGCCTGATCGAGCGCTGTATCTACCTGCGGATTCTTGTACGCGCCGTAGTTCAGGCCACTGGGGAATTGCGTGCTGCTGAAGCGCGTCTCAATATCCGGGTCCACGCCGAACGAGAACCCCTCCCAGAACATCTCGAAGTCGTGCGCCTTGGCGAGGCGGCTGACGAAGATGTTGAAATCCTCGCTCTGCGGCGTCATCTCGACGCCGATGTCCTTCCAGTTCTCCTGGAAGACGGCCATATACGCGTTCGCGGTAACATCGGTGTAGGTGCGCATCGTGAAGGAGAATCGCTTGCCGTCCTTCGCGCGGATGCCGTCCTTGCCCTTCACCCAGCCCGCGTCATCGAGCAACTGGTTCGCCTTCGTCACATCGAATGGATACTTGAGGGGAATCTTGTCCGGTTGGTAGGCCCACGAGCGGATCGGCTCCACGCCGACACCGACCGTGCTCAGGCCGCCCCGGACACGATCAACAATCCCCTGGCGGTTGAGCGCGTAGCAGAGCGCCTGCCGCACCTTGACATCCTGGAAGAGCGTCGTCTTCGTCGGATCGAGATTGAAGACAAGGATCGAGTAACTAAAGTTATCGTACGGAATGGTGTCGAAGTTCGTCTGCTTCTTCGCGTCATCGTAGAGCGTCGCCTGCACGGTGGCGATGTCCACCTCGCTCGTCTTCAGTTGCTGCAACGTGACGTTCGTATCCTTGACAACCTTGAAGACGTATTGATCGAGCGCGGGCGCACCCCGGTGGTAATTTGGGAATGCGCCGAGCGTCACATGATCGCCCTGCTTATACTCACTGAGCATGAAGGGGCCGGAGCCGACCGGCTTGCTCGCCGAGAACGGATGCGTCGGAATCTCCTCCGGCTTGACACTGCCGAGGATGTGCTTCGGCACGATGCCATAGGTCGCGTCGTCGCTGAGGAAGGGCGCGATCACATCCTTGAGGGCGAAGACGACTGCCTGCGGGTCCTTCACCGTCACCGAGGCGATATGGTCATTGAGGGTGGTAGCGTGCGTCGTGCCGGATTTGGAGTCCATCAGGAGATCGTAGGTGAACTTCACATCGTCGGCGGTGAACGGCTCGCCATCGTGCCACTTGACGCCCGGTTTGAGCGTGAAGGTGTACACCTTGCCATCCGGCGAAACATCCCACTTCGTCGCGAGGAGCGGCGTCGGCTCCAGGGTGTCCGGATCGGTGGAGACCAGTGGCTCGGAGATCAGATTGATGACGAGGTTCGAGGTCGTATCGTGGCTGAGGACGGGGTTAAAGGTCTGAATGTCGCTCGTGGCTGCCTCCGTCAGGTGACCGCCCTTTTTGATCCCCGCCGTATCAATTTGCGAGGCGACGGTCTTGCCGCCGGTCGCCGTCGCGGCGGGAGCCGGGGCCGATGACGCGGCGGTTGTGGGGGCACTGGTCGCACTCGTCACGCTTGCCGCGCTCGGCGCACGCGTTGCGCTCGTTGCGGAACTGGCAGCGGTCGGTGCGGCAGCCGTTGCCGAGCCGGTCGAGCCACTCGCGGGCTTGGGAGTATCGGTGGCGCTGCTACTCCCGCCACAGGCAGCGAGGATCGCCGTCCCTGCCGCGATGGCGGCCCCGCTGAGGAAATGACGGCGGCTCAGGCGTTTCAGTTGCTCGTCCACAGTACGCACTCCTCCTCACAACGTCTCGACGGTAGTGTTGCTGTGCCGTTGCCCATACCTGGCTGACCCACCTCCCGCCGGATGCGAGTTGTCAATTGTATACCCGTATTCATATGGTTCCCGAAATGTGCAGTATCACAGTGTTAAATCGTACCAGTTGGCGCGCGCGGCGTCAATTTTCTGCTCTTCGTAGGGGCGCGGGTGCCCTTTGGGCAGTATGAATCGCTCTCCCCGGATCATCCGTGCCTCTCCCGCAACGCCCGGCCGCAGCAAGAGGGCGATTCAAGCATCGCCCCTACGCAGGCATCACACCATTGTTATCAGCAAGCGGTGTGATGATTGTCTGCTGTATAGTACGTCAGGATTTCAACCGCGGATCGAGGGCATCGCGCAGGCCGTCAGTCAGTTGGTAGAGGCAGGTGACGGTGAGGACGACCATCACGCCGGGCGCGACGACGAGCCAGGGAGCCTGGGTAAAATAATCGAACGACTTCGAGAGCATGTTGCCCCAACTGGCGGTCGGGATTTGCACGCCGAAGCCGAGGTAACTGATCCCCGCCTCCGACAAAATGACGCCGAAAATCTCCGTTCCGGCGAGGACGAGGATGATCGAACTGACATTTGGCAGGATATGCCGGAACATGATCCGCAGCGGATGGACGCCGATCGCGGTCGCGGCGTCCACGTACTCGCGGCGGCGTTCGGTCAGGACGCGGAAGCGGACGAGGCGGGCAATGCCCGTCCAGCCGAGCACGCCGAAGATCACCGTCAGCCCACCGACGCCGGGATGGAAGAGGACGGAGATCATAATGAAGAGGAAGAGGCCGGGGATATTATTCAGCACCTGGATAAGGGCGTTGATCGCGTCGTCCGCCCACCGCCCATAGTAGGCGGCGATCAAACCGAGCGAGACGCCAATGGTCAGCGAGATCGCCGTCGCGCCGAAGCCGATCGAGAGCGAGACACGCCCGGCGGAGAGAAGCCGCGCCGCGACATCGCGCCCAAAATCGTCCGTGCCGAGCCAGTGGGCGCTATTCGGATGCTGGAACTTCTGCGTCAACCGCCCCCGGTTCGGATCGGCGTGGAGGAGATGAGCAGAAATGAGCGGCGCGGCGAGGGAAATCAGGCAGATCAACGCGAAGAGGACGAGCGCCGCCATCGAGAAGCGATCCCGCCGTAGCCGCCGCCACGCCCCCTGCAGGTACCCTTCGCTCCGAACGGCTGCCCGCTGCTCCACCTGCGTGAGACTGGACGCCGTCGCGCTCCGCGCCTCGCTCACACCGTCTCTCCGAGGCTCTGCTTGACGCGCGGATCGGCGAGCGCGTAGACGATGTCGGTCAGCAGGTAGCCGACGATGGAGAGGAGCGCGCCGATAAAGGTGACGCCGAGCACGACCGGATAGTCGCGCTCCGTCGCTGCCTCGTAGAAGAGCCGCCCCATCCCCGGCCACGAGAAGGTGTACTCAAAGAGCACCGACCCGGCGAGGATCAGGCCGAGCGCGCTGCCGACCGAGCCGATCACCGGCACGAGCGCATTCCTGAGCACATGCCGCACGACGTGCCACTCCGACAGCCCCTTCGCCCGCGCCGTGCGCACGAAATCCTGCGCCGCCTGCTCGAGGTACTCCGAGCGCATGAAGCGCGAGTAGCCGAGCCAGCCGCCGAAGGCGATCAGCAGCGCGGGCAGCAGAATGTGATGAAGCCGGTCGAGGAGCGAGCCGTCGCCGGGCGTCTGCGTACCGGCGAGCGGGAAGAGATTCAGCCCCGACCGCGCCGAAGCCAGCAGCAGCACCAGACCGAGCCACCAGCCCGGCGTCGCATTGCCAATCGCCGTGAAGATGCGCAAACCATGATCGAACGGCTTGCCCCGCCGTTGCGCGGCGAGGATGCCGAGCGGCACACCGAGGAAACCGAGCACAAATCCCGTGCCGGAGAGAACAAGGGTGTTCGGGATGCGCTCGAAGACCTTCTGCGTCACTGGGCGCTGGTCCGCGTAAGAGCGGCCGAGGTTGAGATGCCCAATCTGCCAGAGCCACTTCGCGTACTGCACCGGCAGCGGCTGATCGAGGCCGAGATCGTGCCGGTACTTGCGCGCGTAGTCCGGCGGCAGGCGCGGATCCTCCGCATACGCCGCCGGCCCGCCCGGCGCGAGATGGACGAGCAGAAACGTCAGCGTCGTCACGCCGAGCAGAATGAGGATGGATTGCATCGAGCGCCGGATGATGTACCGGGTCATCGGGAAACCTCACCCCCCTACCCCCTCTCCATTGCGATGGAGAGGGGGAGCGATCTCCTGAAGATTGCGATGTATGGGAAACACCTGGATATTGCGATGAGTCACCCCTCTCCAGCGCAAGGGAGATGGGAGGGGGTGAGGTTTATTTCGTTACATACCACTTGTGCATGTTATACGGGCCAAGTTTGCCGACGGCGATGCCGCCGATACGCTTATTGAACCCGGTGTATGACTCCTGTTCATAGAGGAAGACATAGGGCGCATCGTCTGTGATCAACGTCTGAATCTGCGCGAAGATCGCCTTGCGCTTCTCCATGTCAAACTCGCGGTGAGACTGCTCGAACAGGGTCTCGACCTGCTTGTTGACGTATGCGCCGTGATTGAGTTCCGGGATGGATTGCTCGGACCAGATTTGATACATGTAGTACGGCTCTAATGTCGCGGCCCACGCGGCGATGTAGAGATCGTAGTCAAAGGGTTCCTTCTGCAGTGTGTCCTGGAACGACTGAAACTCAAGGGCTTGCGCGTTGACAGCAACGCCGAGATCGCTCAGTTGCTGCTGCATCACCGTCGCGATTCCCTCGGACGTTTTGCTGGCGGACTGATAGAGCAGCTTGAGCGTCAGTTGTTGCCCATCCTTCGTCAGATTCTTCCCGTTCAGGGTATACCCCGCCTGCTTGAAAAGGTCTTGCGCCTTGTTGACATCGAAACCGTACTGTTCGGTGTTCGGGCTATACGCCCAACTGGACTGCGGGAACGGCGAGGAGAGCGGCCGCCCCAGGCCATAGACGACGCCGTCAATGATCCCCTTCCGGTCGGTCGCGTAGGAAATCGCCTTGCGGACGAGCGGATCCTTGAGCGCCGGACGACGCAGATTGAAGCCGATATAGGACCAGTTCCCGTTCGCGTCGTACCAATCATAGACAGTGACGTTCGGGAGGGTCTGCGCTTCCTTGTGATCGGCGGGCTGGAAGGTGGACGAATCTACCTCGCCCGACTTGAGCGCCTGGTAAGCGAGCGCCTGCGTGCCGAAGACCCGGCTCGTCAAGGTGTCAATATTCGGCCTCCCCTCCCAGTAGAGGTCGTTGGCGACGAAGGTGGCGTGATCGTCCCGCTTCCACTCCTTCAATTTCCACAGGCTGCTACTGACGGATGGCGCGTTGATTTCCGGATTCTTCGTCGGGTCGCTCCAGTCGAGGTTTTCCCAGATATGCTTCGGCAGCGGCGTGATCGAAGAACCGGCGGTGATTAATCCCGTGACAAATGCATCCTTGAGCGTGATGACGAGCGTTTTCGGGTCCGTCGCCGTGAATGAGACGATGTCGCCGAAGTTCTCCAAATAGGGGTATTTGTTTTCCGGTTTGATCACCTGCTGATAGGTCCAGACATAGTCGTCGGTCGTCAGCGGCGTTCCGTCGCTCCATTTGAGGTCGCGGAGCGTGAAGGTGTAGGTCTTCTTGTCATCGGAGATCGCGAACTTCTCCGCGGAGTCGCCGACGACATCGAGCGTGTTGTCATCGTATTTGATCAACCCGCCGCCGTAGACGTACCCCTGATAGGTCCCCGAGACGGTATCGGTCGTCAGATAGGGATGGAAACTCTTCGCGTCCGTACCGACAATCGCCTGCGTGATCGCGCCGCCTTTCGGGGCATTGGCGGCTGCCGACGGCGCGGCCACCGACGAGACCGGGCCGGATGGCGCGGCCGCCGAGGCGGCGGATGGCGTGGCGACGACGGCTGGAGCGCGAGCAGCGGCCGTGCCCGTCGTCGCGGAGGAGGCCGCTGCGGTGGGAGCGCCATCCGGCCCGGTCGCGGCAGGCGTGGCGGGCGCCGGGGTATTGGTCGCGGTGCTACCCCCGCCGCAGGCGGCGAGAATAACGGCGCCCGCGGCCGCCGTCGCTCCGGCAAGGAAGCGCCGACGACTCAGTTGATGTATCTGCCCGCTCACGATCGTGCTCCTCTCATTCAATGACCCACCGGTCGCACGTCACGCGCCAACCGTCGGCTACTTCTTCGTCTTCTGGGCGAGGAGGTTGAGCGCGGAACCGGCCTTGAACCAGCCGATTTGCTCCTCGTTCATCGTGTGCTTGAGTTCGGCGAAGTCACTCGTGCCGTCGCTGTGGCGGACGCGCATCATTACCGGCGCATTGGGGGCGAGGTCGCCGATTTCGGAGAGGTCAATGCGGTCATCCTCGCGAATCTTGTCGTAGTCGTTCGGGTTCGCGAAGGTCAGCGGCAAAACGCCCTGCTTCTTCAGGTTCGACTCGTGGATGCGCGCGAACGACTTGACGACAATCGCCGCCGCGCCGAGGTAGCGCGGCTCCATCGCGGCGTGCTCTCGGCTCGAACCCTCACCGTAGTTCTCATCGCCGACGACGACCCATGGGATGCCTTCGGCCTTATAGGCGCGCGCCACCTGCGGGATCGGCACGTTCTCCTCACCGGTCAGGTCGTTGCGGGTCGTGCCCGCCTCGCCGGTGAAGGCATTGATTGCGCCGATGAACATGTTGTCGCTGATGTTGTTGAGGTGCCCGCGGAAGCGGAGCCACGGCCCGGCGGGCGAGATGTGGTCGGTCGTGCATTTCCCCTTCACCTTGACGAGTACGGGCGCGTTCAGGTAATCGTGGCCATCCCACGCGGGGAAGGGCTGGAGCAATTGGAGCCGCTTGCTCTCCGGGTTCACCTTGATCTCGATGTCGCCGCCATCGGCGGCGGGCGGGACGAAGCCCGTCGTGTCCGTCACGAACCCTTCCGCCGGGAGGTCGGGCGCTTTGGCGGGCGGTTCCAACTTCCATTCGCTACCGTCCGGCGCTTCGAGCGTGTCGGTCATCGGATTGAAGGAGAGCCGCCCGGCGAGGCCGTAGGCAATGACAATCTCCGGGCTGGCGATGAACGAAAGCGTGTCCGGGTTGCCGTCGTTGCGGCGCGGGAAGTTGCGGTTGAAGGAGTTGATGATCGAGTTGCGCGGCTTCGGTTGCTCGGTGTTCGCCTTCGCGCCGGTGACGAGCGGCAGCGTGGCGAAGTCGTCCCGCTGCCACTGACCGATGCAGGGGCCGCAGGCATTGGCGAGCACCTTGCCGCCGATCTGCTCCAGCGTATCGAGTTGCCCGTCCCGCGCGAGGGTGGCGCGCACCTGCTCGGAGCCGGGGGTAATCATGAAGTTCGTCCGCATCGTCGCGCCGTGGTCAATCGCCTGCTGGGCGACGGCGGCGGCGCGCGAGATGTCCTCGTACGAGGAGTTCGTGCAGGAGCCGACGAGGGCGGCAGAAAGTTTGTCTGGATAGCCTTCGCGCTCCACCGCCGCCGCGATTTCGGTGAGCGAGCGGGCGAGATCGGGCGTGTGCGGCCCGACGATCATCGGCTCCAATGTGCTGAGATCAATCTCGATCACGCGGTCGAAGTATTTCTCCGGCTCCGCCTCGACGTCCGGGTCGGCGACGAGCAGGTCGCGGTTTGCCTTCGCGAGATCGGCGAGCGCGGCGCGCCCGGTGCCCCGCAGATACAACTCCATCCGCTCGTCGAAGGGGAAGACGGAGGTCGTCGCGCCGTGCTCCGCGCCCATGTTGCAGATTGTCGCCTTGCCGGTGCAGGAGATCGTCGCGCATCCCTCGCCGAAGAACTCGACAATCGCGTTCGTGCCGCCCTTGACAGTCAGGATGCTGCAAAGTTTGAGGATGACATCCTTCGGCGCGGTCCAGCCACTCATCGCGCCGGTCAACTTGACGCCGATCTTCTTTGGGTACTTCACTTCCCACGGGAAGCCGGCCATCACGTCCACCGCGTCCGCGCCACCGACGCCGCTGGCGATCATGCCGAGGCCGCCCGCGTTCGGCGTGTGCGAGTCCGTACCGATCATCAGGCCGCCGGGGAAGGCGTAATTCTCCAGTACGACCTGGTGGATGATGCCGCTGCCCGGCTTCCAGAAGCCGAGGCCGTATTTCTGGGAGACAGAGGAGAGGAAGTCGTAGACCTCGCGGTTCTCGGAGGTCGCGCCCGCGAGGTCCGGGTCCGCGCCGATGTGCGCGCGAATCAGGTGGTCGCAGTGGACAGTCGAGGGCACGGCGACGTGCGGGATGTTCGCCTGCGCGAACTGCAAGAGAGCCATCTGCGCCGTCGCATCCTGCAAGGCGACGCGGTCGGGCCGGACCATCAAATAACTCTCGCCCGGCTTCAATTCCTGCCCGACGGGGTCATCGAGGTGCGTGAGAACGATCTTCTCCGTCAGCGTCAAGGGGCGACCGAGCCGCTCGCGGATGATCGGCAGGTTCTTTTTCATCCGGTCGTAGACGCGCGTCACCATCTCCGGTGTCGAATCAATATCGGGGTACACAGGACGATCCATGTTTCCTCCCCGCCGTTCGTCATGCGCGAAACGGCACGATTACAGGCGCAAAACGCGGTGCGCCACCGAAATGCGTGGGAGAAAGACGGGGCGGCCGCGAAACAATTTCTCATCTTATTGTACACCGCGCGGCGGGCGCGAACGAGAGCCAGCGCCGCACGATCACCGGCGCGATTCGCCACGGACGCGGCGTCTGGACGGCAGTAGATTTGTGCCAGTATTTGTGCCGGTTAAAGTTCCTGTACATTGAGCATCCCACGCTGTAGACTGGTGATACCAGCATCCAGCGATCCGCGCGAACAAAAGCCGGATGATCGTTGATCGAACGCGCTGCACGCGTGGAGGGCTTACCGATGCATGACCACACCAATCGCCGCACGCGCGCCATCGCGCTCATACTCGTGACGCTCCTTGCGCTTGTCTTACCCGCGCTCTCCGCAACGGTCGTGCGCGCCGCAACGCTTACCGTCACCATCCTGATGGATGACGGCACGAGCGGGACGCTCCGCTCGGTCATTACCGCCGCCGCGCAGGGTGACACGATCACCTTCCAGCCCGGTCTGACCGGCACTATCCAACTCACCAGTACGCAATTGACCCTGACGAAGAACGTCACGATCACCGGGCCGGGCGCGGGCATCATCGCGGTGCAGGGGAGCAACAACATCTTTTCACCCTTCCTGGCCCTCACCGTCATGAGCAACGTGACCGCGACGATTGGTGGCCTGACATTCCAGAACAGCACCGGTTTGGCCAGTGGCGGGATCGCCAACGCGGGCACGCTGACCCTGAACGATGTGGTCGTGCGCGGCAATCTCTCGACGCATGACGGCGGGGGCATCGCCAGCACCGGCACACTGACGATCAATCGCGGCACGATCAGCGGCAATCGCGCCGTGAACGACGGCGGCGGGATCGCCAACAGCGGGACGCTCGCGCTCAACGGCGTCGCCCTCACCGGCAATAGCGCGAGCTACAACAGCCCGTTCAGCGCCGCGCTCCCGCATCGTGGCGGCGCGCTCGCGCACAATAGCGGCGTCGCGACGGTGGTGGGGAGCACCTTCTCCGGCAACGCCGCCATCGGCGGCAATGGCCTCGCGGGGACGAACGGCGCCAACGCCCCGCCGGGCACAAACCAGACTGGTTCCCCCGGTGGCCCCGGCGACCCCGGCAGCGATGGCAACGGTGGGGCGATCGCGAACGCTGCCATGCTGACGGTGACGAACACGACGTTCACAAACAATAGCGCGACCGGCGGCACCGGCGGCACCGGCGGTTTCGGTGGCGCTGGCGATGGTACCGGCGCGGGTGGCGTGGGCGGTGTTGGTGGCGCCGGTGGCGTCGGGACGGGCGCCGCAATCACCAATAGCGGCACGCTCACGATGAGTGGCAACGCATTCTCCGCAAATAGCGCCCGCAGCGGTACGGGCGGCACGGGTGGCCTGGGCGGTGTCCACGGCAGTTATGCTTACGCATTTGGTGGGGCTGGCGGGGCTGGTTCCGGTGGCGCGATCGCGAATTCCGGCACGCTTACCGCAAGCGTAAACACGTTCTCCACGAACGGTGCGACGGGTGGTAGCGGTGGCGGCGGCGGTTCCGGCACGGGTGGCGCGATGATGCACACCGGTGCCCAAACAGTGACAATCCTCACTACCACCTTCTCGACGAATAGCAGCACCGGTGGACGCGGCGGCGATGGTTTCAGTGCGTTCTCCGGCGGCAACGGCGGCAACGCCGGCAACGGCAGCGGCGGCGCGGTCGCCCAGAGTGGCGCGGGCGCGGGAAGCAACGTCGTACTCGCGAACAGCACCCTCTACGCCAATAGCGCGGGCGGTGGGAATGGCGGCAATGGCGGCAATGGCGCAGGTCCGGGATACGTACAAGCCTTCGGGGGGAACGGTGGGAATGGGGGAAGCGGCTACGGCGGTGGGGCGCACAACGGCGGCAACCTGCTGACGCTCCTCAACGCCACGCTCTCCGCCAACACCGCGACGGGCGGATCTGCTGGCGCTCGCGGCACCGCCAATACAAATGGCTCACCCGGGACGGCCGGCACCTTCCACGGGGGTGGCACGAACAACAGCGGCACCGTCAACGGCCTCCGTACCACGAATACGATCATCGCCAACAGTCCGAGCGGCGGCAACTGCGCCGGGACGACCACCGACAACCACAACAACCTCGAATTCAACCCGCCGACTTTTCTACCCGTCCTCTCCTGCGGTTTCACGACAGGCTCGCCTTTCTTCGATCAAGTTGGCGTTGATCCTCTGCTCGGCTCGCTGGCAGACAACGGCGGCCCGACGCAGACGATGGCCCTCAGCCCCGGCAGCCCCGCCATTGACCACGGCGATAACGGTGCCTGCATGGGCGATCCCGTCAGGAATCGCGATCTGCGCGGCGCCATCCGGCCTGCGGGCGCGACATGCGACATCGGCGCATTCAAGGCGGCCGCCATCATCGCCTCCGGCCTCTCCCCCACCTCCGGCCCGACGACGGGTGGCAGCACCGTCACGATTCGCGGCTCCGGCTTCGGGGGGACGACGAGCGTCTCCTTCGGTGGCGTCGCCGCGACTGTGACGAACGTCACCGCGACGACGATCACCGTGAAGACGCCCGTGCACGATCCGGGAACAGTGGACGTGGTGGCGACGAGCAATGGGCAGACGGCGACACTGGCGGGGGCATATACCTACGGCGTGATTACGCCGCTGCCGCCGCCACGGCCGGGTCCACCGCCGCCGGGTCCGCCCGCGCCCGCCCCGATTCCGGCCGCACGACCGGGTGTACCTGTGGACCCGGCTGGACCGCCGAGGCCGCTCCCCAATCCGCGCTGATGAACATTAAAGACTCAATTGGGTGATGGTGGTGGCAGGCTTCCAGCCTGTGGATCATTCAGGATGGAAGCCCGCCGCCACTAAGCAATTACCCGACTCATACTCTTTCGTGATAGAGATGTCGTGACGCCTCGATGCTATCTTTGCGTAGGGGGGGGGGGGGGAGAGGACGGGGCGGAGGGACCGGGAGAGGCCCGAAAAGGAAGGAAGGAAAAAAAAAGAAAGGGAGAGGGA
>JBPCPB010000230.1:0-2584 GCA_050999735.1 Thermomicrobiales bacterium
CATTGCTCCAAACCCCTTTCCTCTTTCCCTCTGGGAGAAAAAAGGGAGCCCCGGTGGGGCGGTCTTCAGCCGTCCAGAGGAGGGTGGCGGGCTGAACCCTGCTCCACCAGATGCGCTGCGTCTGATACCGTGGGGCGCGCTGCTATTGGCTGGCCTCATCATTGGGGCGCTCTATTGCACGAATGCGTGGGACTTTCCGACCGCGCTCGCACTCGCCTGGCTCGGCTTGCTGGTGCGATTTCGCGCCTCCCGAATGGCGTGGGTGGTTGCGGGCGTATATGCGACGGCGAGCGCGGCGGCGGTGGGCATCGTCGCCTGTCTCTGCTACCTGCCCTTCTTCACGCACTTTCAGTCGCTCTATGGTTCACTGGCGCGCGTCCGCCAGCCGTCGCCGCTCGGTGGCTTTCTGGTGATTTTCGGGATGCCCTGTCTGGTGATCGCCGTCGCGCTCGTGCTCCTGCGGCCCGCGCGCGGCTGGTTGACGGCGATCCGCGCCGACGCGCGTGCCACATTGGTCGCGGGCGCCGGTGCGTGCGCGCTGGGGGCGGCGCTTGCGAGCCATCGCTTCGTGCTCGCCGTCACGCTGCCGCTACTCGGCGCGCTCGCGGTGTTGTGGCTGCGGATGGACGCGCAACCGGGGCGGCGGATCGCCTTCGGGATTGCCGGGGTGGGTCTCGGGCTGCTCTCGGTGATCGAGGTCGTCTTCCTTGCCGATGATCTGATCGGCGGCGACTTCGAGCGGATGAATACGGTCTTCAAATTCGACTTTCAAGCGTGGACGTTGCTTGCCTTCGCCAGTGTCGCCCTCATCAGCATCATCGTGGAGCGATGGCGCGCGACGCCCGCCGCGTGGCAGGTCGCGGTGTCGTGCCTGCTCTGTGCGGTCGTCTTCCTTTCCCTCTTCTATCCAGCCTTCGGCACACCGGCGCGACTGTGGCAACGGATGCCATCGCCGCCGACTCATGCCGGTCTCGATGGCTTCGCGTGGATGGCGACCGGCTGGGTACCTGCCGATCAGTTCAACAACAGCGGGAGCGGCGAGCCGGTCTATTTTGCCGATGATCTCGCGCTCATCCGGTGGTTAAACACGACGGTACATGGAACACCGGTCATCGCCGAAGCGAGCATTGGCCCATATCGTGGGAATGGGTCGCGCATTTCGAGCGCGACGGGCTTCCCGACGATTATCGGCTGGGAGCGGCATGAGGAGCAGCAGCGCGGCCCGCTGCCCGTGCTGTCAACGCGCGTGGACGATATGCGGCGTATCTATACGAGTAGTGAGTCGCGTGCCGTGCAGGATGTGCTCGACCGCTACCATGTGCGGTACATCGTCGTCGGTGATGTCGAGCGGAAGACGAAACTCGGCAAGGGGCAAATCGGTGCGACCGTGCAAGGCGAGCCATACGCCTCACCAACCGGACTGACGACGTTGAGCAGTATGGCGGATCAAGGGATGTTGCGGGTGGCCTGGCAATCGGGGACGACGATGCTCTACGAAGTCGTTGGCGGTTGGCGCGCGGGAGCGACCGATGCTCGCTAGCGCTCTCGGTTGGGCGGCCGCGTGGGTGGGGTGGCTGGCCATCCTCGCGATCGTCGCGATGCCGCTCACGTACCGCCTGCTGCGCGGGTTGCCCAGTCGCGGCATCGCCTTCAGTCCAATCGTCGGCCTCCTGCTTGTCTCGTACCTCAGTTGGATCCTCGCCTCCGTGCATCTCCTCCCGTTTGGGCGCGTTTCGCTGCTCGGTGCGGTCGGGATCGTCGCGGCGCTCTCCGCCCTTTCCGCAGTCGCGGATCGGGCGGCGCTGCTCCGCTGGCTACGGTCGAACCTGCGCGTTGTGGCGGTATTCGCGCTGATGTTCATCGTGGTGTTCGCGGTCTTTTTCTGGTTGCGCGGCTTCTACCCGGATGTGCGCAGCACGGAAAAGCCGATGGAGATCGGCTTTCCGACGTGCACGATGCGGGCGCGGTGGATGCCGCCGCACGATGCGTGGCTATCGGGATACGGGATTAACTACTACTACTTCGGCTATGTCGAGGCGGCGACGCTCGGACTGCTCGCCGGCGTGCGCCCGGAGATCGCGTTCAATCTGATGAGTATTTCGCTGCCCGCGCTGACCTTTTGCGGCGCGAGCGGCATCGTTTACGATCTGCTCGTCCGCTTTCGGCGGGAGCGCCGGACGCGCGCGCGCTCTTTTCGTCCGCTCCTGGCGTCGGTCGTTGGCGGATTGCTCGTCGCGATTGCCGGAAACGCCTTCGGCTTCGCCCGCCTGCTCACGAATCCGGCGGCGATGGTGCATGCGAATTTCTGGACCGGCATCGGTTGGAACAGCACGCGCGTCGTCAAGGATCATATCGTCTCCGGCTCCGTCGCCGAGATGATTACCGAGTTTCCGCTCTTTAGTTTCCTGCTCGGCGATATTCATCCCCATGTCCTCGCCCTTCCGGTCGTCCTGCTCGCCATCGCCGTGGCGATTGGGCACTGGCTCCGCCCCGTCCACCCCTCTCCTGGTGGGGTCAGGGTCCGCGTCTCTCCCTTAACGGGTAACCTTCCCTCTTTTTTCTCTTTTCTCGGGGAGAGCAAAGA
>JBPCPB010000241.1:0-7273 GCA_050999735.1 Thermomicrobiales bacterium
CTTGTGGGGCAGGCGGCTCTTAACCCAGCCGAACTGCGGCGTATTCAAGGCCGGCATCTGCACCATCGTCACATGAACATGGCTCTTGTCGTGCAGCAATTCGCAGCGCAAGGAATCGGTGAAGCCCAAGATCGCGGCTTTGCTCGCGCAGTACGCCGCCTGGAGGGGGATGCTGCGGTACGCGAGCGCGGACCCGACTTGGACAATCGCGCCCGCGTCGCGCGGGAGCATCCGCTTCAGCGCCGCCATCGTGCCGTAGACAAAGCCGAGATAGGTCACTTCCGTGACGCGCTTGAACTCGTCCGCCGTCATCTCCTTGATCGGCGAGAAGACGGAGACCATCGCGTCGTTCACCCAAATATCAATCGGCCCAAACTCCCGCTCGACGGCTACCGCCGCCGCCTCGACCTGATCGGCGTCCGCGACATCGGTCGGCAGGGCGAGCGCCTTGCCGCCCGCCGCCTCGACATCGCGTTTCGCGCCTTCCAGGCCGTCTTTGCCCCGCGCGACGAGGCCGATGGACGCGCCGCGCTTCGCGAATGCCTGCACCGTCGCCCGCCCGACGCCCGCCGACGCCCCCGTAATGACAACGACTTCGGATCTCTTTCCTGGTTGCATCCCGGACTTCTCCTTATCGTTTCGCACGCCAATTTCGTAGTAGCATTTTCGCCGCCACGCGCCCCGGCACCGCTGAGCAGTCAGGTCTGGCGCCGATCACGACGACATCGGCTGCACTCATCCACCCGCCCCGGCGGGGCGCAACCGGACTTCGATCTGCCCATCCCGCATCCGCGCGTCGTACGCGGGTTCGGGGAAGGTTGCCGGACCGTGGACGACGCTGCCGTCGCGCAGATCGAAGACGGAGTTATGCCACGGGCACTCCACACAGTTGTTTTTGATCGTGCCTTCATCGAGTGGCCCGCCCGCGTGGCTACAGACCGCGCCAATGGCAAAGACGCTCCGTCCATTTCGATAGAGCAGCACGGGCGTACCATCAACGTCGACGCGTTTCGGTGCGTGCTCCGGGAGATCGGCGCTCTTTAGGGCGGCCTGCCACTGCTTAGGGCCGCTCGCGTCTTCGGCGTGGTTGACGCCGATCTTCCGGTTGGAGACCATCTCGCCACCGATCCAGCCGGAGAGGCTCACCGCGCCGAAGGCAATCGTCGAAAGAAATACCCCGCGCTCGCGGTTGCCGATGGCGCGGTCGCGGATCGAGAGCGCATTCAAGATGAGACCGACGCTATTCAGGAGGCCATGCGCCGCACCCAGTGAGAGGGCGGATTGGTCAATCGCGGAGTAGTCCGCGACGCCGGCGAGCGCGGTCGGGAGCGCCGCGGCGACGCCAATGGCAGTCAGCGTGTCCGCCATCTTCGCCGCTTCGTCGGAGCCGCGCTGCGCCGCGACGCGATCGCACATCACCGCAATCGTCCACGCGCCAATCGGAATGTCCGTCAGCACGGGATGGAGCGGGTGGCCGAGCCATGTGCCATGCAGGATGTCTACGGCCTTGCGGAGTTGATCGCTGCTGCCGAGGACGATGGCATGAATCGCGTTTGCAATCGTTGCCCCATTTTCGGCGAGACCGGGGATGCGCTCAATCGCGTGCTTGACCTTCGTAGCGTACATTGTTGATTCCTCCTTCGCAAGCGCATATCGGACAGCGGCCTAAGAATGGGTGGGCGACGCCGCGCGGGAGGCGCGAATGTCAATCAATGCGAGGCCCGTTTCGGGATCGGTTGTGCGCCGCAGATGAGCGGGCGCTTCCGCCACGATCAATTCCAGCGTCGGCCAGACGTGCGCCGCGAGGATGTGCCCGCCCCATGCGCTGCCGTCCGACTTGCCGACGACGACATGGACATGGACTTTCGGTTTGCCGTCGGCGCGCGCGATGTTGCCGACGAGCGAGAGCGCCTCGACCTGCTCATCGAGCGGAATTTTCCTGTAATCCTTCCGCTCGCGGTCGAAATAGCCAAGCGTCACATCGCTGAACGCCCCGATGCCGACGATCTCGTACGTCGCGTCATCGTGCTCAGTCGCGAACGCCTGCAAACCGGCAATCACCTCATCACCCTTGTCGAAGATGACTGCGTACGTCTTATCTCCCTGCGTATTCAGTAGTTCGGTTTTCATGAATCGCCTCGCTTCGAATATTCGGGGTAGCGGGGGGGTGCGGCCCGGCAAACCCACCGCAAAAAACCCACCCCCGAGGGAAACAAAACACAAAACCCCCCTGGGGGGGGGAAGTAGAGGCGGACCCCCCCGCTACCGTTCTGATCTCATCCCACGGCCTTTTCTGCCTGTTCGCCGTGCTGGACGATGTCGCCCTCCTTGAAGAGAATGTTTTGCATCTCCGTGCGCCACTTCGGTTTCTGGCGGAGCAAGAACTCCAAATCCATGCCGAAGTGTTTGAATTCCTCCTGCTGCGCGTTCGCCATGATTGCCTTTGCCTGGGCGTTCTTCTCGACCGACATGCGCTGCTCGTACCAGTCAATCGCCTCCGCTTCTTCGACGAGCGAGAGGATCATCCGGGCGAAGGTGCGCGTCTCATCCGACAACTCGTTGGGTGGCTCGTGGTACTGATCGAAGGGCATCGGGTTTCCTCCTCATGGATTCGTCAATCGCCGTCGGGAAAATTCTACGCATGAAGCGCGCCGCGACCGGTTTTCTTGCGTGGAGTGTGCGTGCGGTGTAGGGTGTTGCTGCCAATCGAACAAGAACACGGGAGGATACGCATGATCGCGGCGGACTTAGCGGAGCGGGAGCGGGCAGGCAAGCCGATACGAGTGGGGATCGTCGGGGCGGGGAAGTTCGGGTCGAGCGTCGCGCATCAGGTGTCGCGCATGCCGGGATTGCGGCTTGTCGCCCTCGCGGACCTGGTCCCGGACAAGGCAAGGGCCGTCTTCGTCCGCAACGGCATGGAGCCGGAGAATATCGCGCAGGCAGGCGACGAACGCGCCATTGCGCGGGCAATTGAGCAGGGAAAATCAGCCGTCACGGACGATCCGGTCGCGCTCTGCGCCGCACCGCTCGATGTGATCGTGGAGGCAACGGGCGTGCCGGAGAATGGCGCTCGCATCGGCGCGGCGGCGATTGCGCGCGGCAAGCATATCGTGATGGTCAACATGGAGACGGATGTCGCGGTCGGAGCGCTGTTGAGCAAACGGGCGCGGGCGGCGGGCGTCGTCTACACCGTCGCGGACGGCGACCAGCCGGGCTGCATCATGCGTCTCGTGGATTGGGCGCAAGCGCTCGGTCTGGAGGTCGTCGTCGCGGGCCGGGGGACGCGCCGCTTCAGTTCCGACCGCGAGGGCGACCCGGAAGAAGCGTTCGCGCGCTACGGCTACGACCCGCAACTGGTGCGGGAGCAGCAACTGAACGCGCAGATGTATAACTCCTTCCGCGACGGATCGAAATCGCAGATCGAGATGTGCAGCGTCGCCAATATGACCGGCCTCGTGCCGGACATGCGCGGCACGCACGAGCCGAGCGCGACGATCCCCGACCTCGCAACGATCTTCAGTCTTCAGGCAAACGGCGGCGTGCTCAACGAGTTCGGCGTTGTGGAACTGGCGAACGCGGTCGCGCCCGATGGCGTGACGGTCCTGCCGAACCACCTTGACATCGGCGTCTTCATCGTCGTGTGCACCGACCACCCGCGTATCGCACAGGACCTCGGCTTCTACGGCCTGAAAATGGGGCCGGACGGCACGACCGCCGCGCACTATCGCCCATATCATCTCTGCGGCATCGAAGCGCCGCTCTCTATCGCGGAAGCGGGACTGTACGGCAAGCCGACGGGTGCGCCCATCGGCGCGCCCGTCGCGGACGTGATCGCTGTTGCGAAGCGCAATCTCACGGCGGGCGAAACGCTGGACGGCAGCGGCGGCAAGACCGTCTACGGCCTGATCGAGCGCGCCGCCATCGTCCGTGCCGAAAACCTGCTGCCCCTGACGATGACGAACGGTGTGCGTCTGACACGCGCTGTTGCCGCCGATCAGCCAATCACCTATGACATGATCGAACGCCCAACTGATTCGTTCCTCTGGTCGCTGCGTGCCGAGCAGGATGCGACGTTCGCGGGGCGGTGATGGCGTGAAAGGAAACCTCACCCCCGCCCCTCTCCATGTGCGATGGAGAGGGGAGCGAACCTTTTGAAAATCCGACCTTTGGGGAATATGCCACGACACCGCAACGAGTCACCCCTCTCCGCTTGACGGAGAGGGGCGGGGGTGAGGTTTATTCTCCAATATCCGCTCCGGTGATCGGCAGGTGGACAGGCAAGCCAGTACGGGAGGAATGATAGATGGCGAGGATGATTTCGAGGGATTTGCGCGCCTCCGCGCCGGTGACGGCGGGCGGGCGGTCATCGCGGACGGCTTGGAGGAAGTCCTGAATTTGCAGCGTGTGGAAGTGCGGGAAGCCGGCGCGCCGTTCCTCCACACCTTCCCAGACGGGCACGTATGCTTCTTCACCGCCCACCGTCCAGATGTCGTTGATGCCCTCTTTCCCTTCGGGAAACTCCCAGACGCTCGCCGTTGCGCCGTTGTCGCCATGCACCGCGACGCGGAAGCCGCGATTCGGGTTGATGCTCGTGGATGCCTCGATGATGCCGAGCGCGCCGCTGGCGAACTTCACGGTAGCGACGACCGTATCCTCGACATCAATGTAGTCGCCGTGGACGAGCGTCGCGTAGCGCCCGAAGACTTCTACGGCTTGGCCCATAAACCATTGGAATTTGTCAATCGTGTGGACGGCTTGGTTCATCAGCACGCCGCCACCCTCGGTCGCCCACTTGCCGCGCCAAGCATCCTGCGCGAAATAGGCACGGTCACGCGAGAGGTGGGCAATGCACTCGCCGAGCGTCAGGTTGCCGAGTTGCCCCGTGTCAATCGCCGTGCGTATTCGCTGCGCGGCGGGCCAGAAACGGCGCTGAAAGATGACACCGAACGTGATGTTCGCGCGCGCTGCCGCCTCGATCATCCGGTCAGCATCGGTGAGGCGGGTCGTGATCGGCTTTTCGCAGAGCACATGGACGCCCGCCTCCGCCGCCGCGACGACAAGCGGTGTATGGCTCGGATGTGGCGTGCAAACGACCACTGCCTCGACTTCGCCGCTCACCAGCAACGCCTCCGCATCCGGGAAGACACGCGGGACGTGGAAATCCTCGGCCATTGCCCGCGCGCGATCCACGTCGAGATCGACGACGGCGGCGAAATCCGATTCCGCCAGTGAGGAGAGCGCGGCGGCGTGCGTCCGCGCGATCTTGCCGCAGCCAATCAACCCAACTCGTATGCGTTCAGCCATGTGCGAATCCCCCTTCAGTCGGTTGTGCCGTCCCCCGCGTGCGATATGGGAAAGATGCCGCGCAAGTAATTGGCGGACCATGCGACGCCATCGAGGCCGAGAAAGAGCGGGTCCTCGTTCTCGATGCTGATGACATCATCGTAGCCGATGTCGCGCAAAGCGGAGAGGATAGATCGCCAATCGAGCGCGCCGAGGCCGGGCAGGCGATAGCGCCACCAGCCGCTACCGAGGATACCTTGCCGCGCCAGCACGGTGGGAAGAACTTCGGTGTCCTTCGCATCGAAATGGTAGATGCGCGCGCCGTATTGCCGAATCAGATCGGGGATATTGGGAATCTGGAGCCAGATGAGGTGCGATGGATCGAAACTGAGGCCGAGTGCCGGTGAAGGCACGGCATCGAAGAGCATATCCCACAATTCGGGGTTGTGCGCAACGTTTCCCTGGCCGCCACCGCGCGCCGCCGTCTCAAAGGCGATTCGCACGCCCTTTACTTCGGCATACGCCGCGAGTGGCGTGAAGATGTCTTTGAAGAGCCGCAGATTCTCGGCAACGTGATTCGATGGATGATCCGGCCTGACACCCGGCAGCCCATAGAAATGCATGCCGAATGCTGACCCGCCGTACGTCACGACGGTCGGGACGCCGAGCGCGGCGCACACATCAATCGTCTGTCGGAAGGCGGCGATCCGTTCCTCGCGTAGCGCGGGATCGGGCACGAGGAGATTGAGCATCGGCGCAAGCGACGCGATCGTGATGCCATGCGCGGCGAGCAGTTCGTGTGTTTGCGCCGGCCCGTCGTGCAGGATCGCGTCCAGATCGAGATGGCCGGGATAGGCCGCGCCCGCGATGTGTGGAAAGGTCGGGCCGACATTGACCTCAATGGCGTCCAATCCCGCCGCGTTAGCGCGGGCAAGGAGGGTTGGAAAGGGCATCGGCTCGACACCGACTAACGAGGCAAAGGCGATCTTCATCGGTCATCCTCTCGTTAGCGGAACGCCGGTAAGACCTTGTCAATAAAGAGGCGCATGTCCGTCGTGTCCGACCAACCGGCAAAGGAGAGCGCGAAATGGTCGAAACCGAGCGCGTGCATCTCCTGGATACGCGCGACGAGCGCGGCGGGTTCGCCAAAGAAGGGCGGGCTGTCGCTTTCCGTCTTCGATCCCGCCTGCCGCTCCGCCGCCGCGCGGGAATCCGCGAGATAGACCGTCATTGGATAGACTTTACGGATCGTCGCGAAATCGCGCCCGACATCGTTGCAATGCTGCTGCAAGACCGCCATCTTGTGTTGAATGACCTCCGTGCCGCGCGAATAGGTGAGCCACCAATCGGCGTGTTCGGCGACGGCGCGCAGGAGATACTTTTCACCGTCGCCGCCGATCATCACGGGCGGCACGGGGTGCGGCATCGGCTCGCAGTAGGCATTGGTCACCTGATAATACGTGCCGTGGTAATTCGCGGGTCGCTCGGTCCACATCGCCTTCATCACCTCAATGCCCTCGACCATCTGCGCGATGCGGACGCGGGCGGAGGGAAATTCGTAGCCGTAGGCGCGGTATTCGTCCTCCAGCCAGCCCGCACCGTAGCCCATGATGAGCCGACCGCGACTGAACGCTTACAGGCTGGCGGCCATCTTGGCGAGCAGCGGGGGATGGCGGTACGAGTTGCCAATTACGACCGTGCCGAGCGTCTGTGTCGGGTAGCGTGCCGCCAGCCACGTCAGATGCGTCCAACATTCCATGCGGAACGTGTCGCCGCGCATGAAGTGATCGGAAATCCAGAAGGTGTCGAAGTGCTGGCTGGCGAGATCACAGACCTCGTGCAGGTCGCGCACATACGTCGCGCCGTCAATCGTTTCAATACCCCGGTCGCCACTCGGCGGGTTGTAGCCAAACTCGATTCGCCCTGTCGCCATGTCAGCATGCTCCTTCATCGTCAATCGGTGGCGGCGGGCTTCAGCCTGCCGAACCTC
>JBPCPB010000260.1:0-5300 GCA_050999735.1 Thermomicrobiales bacterium
TCTTCTCTCTCCGTGTTCCTTCTTGTCTGGCGGTTCTCCTCGCCCCCCCCCCCCCCCCCCCCCCCACCACGATTACATTGACGTGTGGCGCCACGCTCCGTCCTATCCCGCGTTCTCGTTCAGGTAGCGCAGGGCCGCGCCGACCATGACCTCAACGCCGATGGAGAGGGCGCGCTCATCAAAGTCGAACTTCGGGTGATGATGCCCCCAGATTTTTCCTGCCTCGGGATTGTTTGTACCGACGAAGTAGTAGCAGGACGGCACGCGCGCTGTGAACTCCGAGTAATCCTCGCTCGGCATGAGCGGCGGGCCGGGCTTGACATGCTCCACGCCGACCACGTCCGCCGCTGCCGCACGGACGAGATCAGCCATGTGCGGATCGTTCATGACGGGTTGTCCATACCGCCGGTAGTCAACCTCCGCAGTGGCCCGGAACGATTCCGCGATGCCATGCACGATTTGCGGAAACCGCTCCGCGACATAATCACCCACGGCCTGATCGAAGAAGCGTACCGTACCGCTGAACGTCGCGGCATCCGCGATCACGTTACCGGCGGTACCGCCCGCGTGGAACGTCCCGGCGGTCACGACGACCGATTTCAACGGCTCAACCTCGCGGCTGTTCAACACTTGCAGGTTGGTGATAATCGTCGCGCCAATGAGTAACGCGTCAACGGTCGTGTGCGGTTCAGCACCGTGGCCACCTTTTCCCTGCACCGTGACGCGGAACCCGTTCGAACCGGACATCGCGGCGCCAGTGACGACGACGACATCATCGAGCGGGAAGCCCTGCCAGAGATGGAGGCCAATCGTGGCGTCTACCGTCGGGTTTTCCATGATGCCGTCCGCCATCATCGCCTTCGCGCCGCCGCCGCCCTCCTCAGCCGGCTGGAAGCAGAAGACAACCGTGCCGGGCAGTTCCTCCCGGCGGCGGGCGAGGATGCGGGCGGTGGTAAGCAGGATTGACGTATGCCCATCGTGGCCGCACGCATGCATCTTGCCGGTATTCTGGGAGCGGAACTCCAGGCCCGTCTCTTCCTCGATCGGTAGCGCGTCCATGTCCGCGCGGATGAGGAGGGTCTTGCCGGGTTTGCCGCCCTTCAGGACGCCTTTCACTCCCGTCCGCCCGATGCCCGTCACGACCGCATCGAGGTTCAGCGCGCGGAGACGTTCCGCGACAATCCCGGCCGTGCGCTCGACATCGAAACCCGTCTCCGGGTGCATGTGGAGATCGCGCCGCGTCGCGACCAACTCCGGCTCCCACTCCACGACCTCATCACGTACATTCAGTGTCGTCGCCATTGATTCCTCCGACCTGTTGCAAGGCTATTCGTCCGCTGTCCCATGTATCCGGCGTTCCCGCTGTTTCATTACTTCCTCGTCGAGCGCGCGCTGCACGCCGTCCGGATCGTCGCGATAGCAGGCGAGATGGAACGAGGTCGCGACGAGCGGCCCGTCCACCATCCCCGGCAGCATCGGTTCGATCAGGTTGAGATAGTCCGCCGCCGCGATTGGCGCACCGCAGAGGCAGCACCGTTCGAGCGGCAGCAGCGCGTCGAGGTCATCCTCGTCGTTGCCGACCGCCGCGCCGAGTAAGGCCGCGACATCCGCAGGATTAAGATGCTCCGCGCAGTGCGGATGGGCGATCAGGGTGCCGATGATCGCGCCACTCTCGTCTTCGGCGGCAATGTTGACGTATTCAGTACCCTGGGCAATCGCCGCGCCGCAAATGTCGCAGGTGACGGCGTATTCCGGCGTGTAGTCGAACGGATTCGTCCGGTATTCCATGCCGGTAGTGTATCACAGCCCTCAGGACGTATGCGTTCTCGGAAGAACCTAACCCCCGGCCCCTTCCCGCGAGGAAGGGGTGACGCATCGCGATACCGATGCACTTCCCGAGCATCGCGACTTTCAGGAGGTCGCTCCCCCTCTCCTTTGCTGCCAAGCAAAGGAGAGGGGGCCGGGGGTGAGGTTCTTTGCCCGCGCATGGCGTTGACACCGCAGGGTGGCGCGCGTACGCTCATCGTGGGCGCACACGGAGGACGATGGATGGCGGACGACATTGGCATCGCGGTGATTGGCGGCAGCGGTCTCTATCGCATGCCTGATCTCACCGATACCGAGCGCCGGGTGGTGGAGACGCCATTCGGCGCGCCGAGCGACGCGATCACGATCGGCACGCTCGCCGGGCGTCGGGTCGCCTTCCTTCCCCGCCATGGGGTCGGCCACCGCATTCCGCCGTCGCTCGTCCCGTCGCGCGCCAATATCTATGCCTTGAAATCGCTCGGTGTCCGGGCGGTGATCGCGGTTTCTGCCGTTGGTAGCCTGCGTGGGGAGATCGCGCCGCTTCACCTCGTCGTGCCAGATCAGATCGTTGACCGGACGACGAGCCGCGCGCGTACCTTTTTCGACCGCGAGGGGTTGGTCGGCCATGTTTCGCTCGCGGAACCATTTTGCCCGTCGCTGCGTTCCCTGATAATCGCAGGGGCGCGTGAGGCGGGCGCGACGGTGCATACGGGCGGCACGTATCTCTGCATCGAAGGGCCGCGCTTCAGCACGAAAGCGGAGTCGCGGCTCTACCGTCAGTGGGGCCTCGACATCATCGGCATGACGGCGATGCCGGAGGCGCAACTGGCGCGGGAAGCGGAACTCTGCTACGCCATGCTTGCCCTCGCGACGGATTACGATGTCTGGCACGAGAGCGAAGCGCCGGTGAGCGTCGAACTGGTCGTGCGGAATCTGATGCGGAATGTCGCTACCGCACAAGATGTGATTCGTCGGGTTGTGCCGCGCATTCAGGTGAAGAGCGACGACGCATGCGCGAGCGCGCTGGCCGGGGCGCTGATGACGGAGCCATCACATGTGTCGGCGGATGTCCGCGCCCGGCTCGGCATTCTTGTTGAGAAGTATCTGCCAGCACAATGATCGTGGCGGGGAGTCGTTCGTGACTACGTTTTTCCGATATGTTCGCCGGGCCGAACTGCAACTGCTCTTTTTGCCCGCCGCCTGTGCCATCATCGGCCTCCTGATCCTCGTCACCGTCCGCACGGGCGTCGCCCGCTGGGGGTGGCAGGATATGAGCGTCGGATTGGCGGTCGTCGTCGCGTTCTATATCGTCTCGCTGCTCTTTTCCGCCGTCGGATTCACGGGCGACGAACTGCTCTTCCCGATCACCGCAGCGCTCGCGAGCCTCGGCTTTTTGATGATCCAACGTCTCGGCCCGGCAGTCGCGCCGAGTGCGCATCTGGGGGAGAAGCAACTCGTCTATCTGGTGATCGCGCTCGCGCTGATGGCCTCGATCGCGATTGGTATGAAGCGGCAGCACCTCCGGCTGCTCCGCGATTACAAGTATTCATGGGCGCTCATCGGCATCGCCCTCACTGCCGCCGTGATGGTCTTCGGCGTGGAGATCAACGGCGCGCGCCTCTGGTTCAACCTGAAATTCTTCTACTTCCAACCCGCCGAACTGCTGAAGATTATCCTCGTCATCTTCTTCGCGGCCTATCTGAGCGAGAAGCGCGAATTGCTCAATGCGCCGTACATCATCGGGCGGCTCCGCATGCCGCCGTTGCCCTATCTCCTGCCGATGATTACGCTCTGGGGTCTGTCGCTGATGATCGTCGTTGTGGAGAAAGACCTGGGGCAGGGGTTGCTGATCTTCGGCGTCTTCCTCGCCATGCTTTATCTGACGAACGGCAAGATCGGCTACGTGCTCGGCGGGCTGGTCGCGTTCTGCATCGGCGCGTACGTGCTCTACCGGATTTTCCCGCATGTGCAGGTGCGCGTGCAGATCTGGCTCGATCCGTGGTCGCACGGCCAGGGAACAGGTTTGCAACTCGTCCAGTCGCGGTACGCGCTCGCGTCGGGCGGTATCTTTGGCTCCGGCCTCGGTCTCGGCGACCCGACGAACATCCCACTCGTGCAGACCGACTTCGTCTTCTCCGCCATCGGGGAAGAGTTGGGCCTGCTCGGGACCGTCGCGCTGCTGATCTTCTACCTCTTCTTCGTCTATCGTGGCATTCGGATCGCACTCAACGCCGTGGACGACTTCAGCCGCTATCTCGCGGCGGGGCTGACGGCAGTGCTTGGCTTGCAGGCATTTATCATCATCGGAGGTACGGTGGGGCTTTTTCCGCTGACGGGCATCACGCTGCCATTCATTTCCTACGGTGGCAGTTCATTGCTTTCCAACTTCATCATCGTCGGCATGCTGCTCGCGATCTCCGCGATGAAACCGGGCCGGGCCGTCGCGATTCCGGGGGTGCCGACATGACGCGCGGCCAACGGGGCACAATCCGGCTCTTCGCGGCGCTCGCGCTGATCGGCGTTATCGCCATCGGCATCATCGGGCAGAACGATCATCTCTGGCTGCTCTGCATGGCGCTTGCCGTGCCGTTCACCGCCGTGGCGCTCTGGCGTGGCGCGCCGCGCGACGAACCGCTCTTTAACCGCACATCGCAGAAACTGGCGCATATCCTGCTGACTTTGTTCGTGCTCCTCAGTATGCAACTCGTCCGGGCGCAAGTCGTCACATCGGGCGCGACCCAGACTCGCACGGAGGATACGCCGCTCGGCGTCGTACGCAATCCGCGCCTGCTGGACGCGCAGTTGCAGGCGCTGCGTGGTGAAGTCTTCTCCTCCGATGGCGTGAAAATCGTTGGGCGGGATGTGGCGTCCGACAAGACGGTGCAGCGCACCTACCCGGACCCGGCAGCGGATTATCTGGTCGGCTACTATAATCCCATCCGATATGGTACGAGCAATCTCGAATACGCCTACAACGCGCAGTTGAGCGGCCGGACGGACGCCGATCCGGCGAAGGCGCTCGAATGGTCGCTCTTACATCAACCCGCGCAAGGGAATGATCTAATCCTCACGCTCAACTCGGCATTGCAGCAGCAGGCGACGAACCTGCTGGGCAACCGCAACGGCTCGATTGTGCTGCTTGATGCGAAAACGGGCGCGGTGCTGGCGATGGTCTCCAACCCGCACCTCGATCCTGCCGGTCTTGCGGCGGTGCCGGGAAACGACCCCGGCGCGTATTGGGACGCATTGCGGAATAACCCGAACTCGCCATTCGTCCTGCGCCCGACGCAAGGGTTGTACACGCCCGGCTCGATCTTCAAGACGATCACCGCCGCCGCCGCGATTGATACCGGCAAAGCGCGGCCGGACACGAAGTACGAAGATCGCGGCTTCTACAACATTGAAGGGTTTCAGTTGACCGAGCAAAACATTCCGAAGGGGCAGGAGGGCAAGCAGTCGTGGACGCTTCAGGAGGGATACCAATGGTCCCTCAA
>JBPCPB010000273.1:0-5554 GCA_050999735.1 Thermomicrobiales bacterium
CGTCTGCGACAATCATTCTTCCGCCGATCTGTACTCAGCAGTTATCACGGACGCTGCTGTATGAGTGGCATCGCAGATGAGCGGTTGCTCACAGCGAGTCATATTGTCCCATGGTCGTTCGATACCGCTAACCGTTTGAATCCACGAAACGGCCTTTGTTTATCAGCACTTCATGACCGAGCGTTTGATCGCTTCCTTATCACCGTATTGATTGACGGCACAATCCGGGTTAGTGACTCAATCCAGAGTCCGACAGCATCGCAAATTATGCAGACCGCTCTCCTTGATCTGGACGGAAAACGAATCGAATTACCTGAACGATTCCTCCCTGATCCTCTACTCCTTTCGTGGCACAATCAGGAATTTGACCATGTCAATAATAGACACCTTAATTGACCACTGAGGCCGATATGGCGATGTGATAGGATACCGCCCGTGGGTTCGGGTTGGTCGAGGGTAATTGGCTCGTGGAAATGACCGGAAGCGCCGCATTGGCATCGAAGAATGGCGTACGGCCCGCGTCGGAGACGCCTGTCGGTGTCGCACGTCGGCCGCTTGACCGCGTGGCGCCCGCGCTGCTTGGCCTCGCGATGCTGCTCTATATCGTCATTATCTTCGCGGCGTCGAAGTGGCAACTCGATGGCTTGCACATGGGCTTCGATCCGCTTGTCTATGAGCAGCCACTCTGGAATACCCTCCACGGCCATCTCGCGGAGCAATCTTCCCTCGACTACACCACGTCGGCATTCGGGCAGGACCTGTTCCTCTTCCATTTCGTTCTGCTACCTTTTTTTGCCCTGAAAGAGACGACGGCGACGTTGCTCTTCCTTCAGACGGTCGGGGCGGCGTTCGGCGCACTCGCGGTCTACCTGATCGCGCGGGACGCGCTGCCGCGCACGCGGATCGTGCCGCTCCTTTTCGGCGTGCTCTTCCTCTCGTATGTGCCGATGCAGAACGCCAATCTCTACGAGGTGCAGCCCCGGCTCTTCGCCACGACCTTTCTTCTCTTCGCGTATTGGTGCATGACGCGCGGTTACGCCATCGGCTTCTGGCTTTGTGTTGTACTGGCGATCATCAACCGCAACGACACGGCGCTCGTCATCGCGATGCTTGGGCTGTACGGCATCCTTACGCGGCGTCGCGCCATCTTCGGTTGGGCGCCGATGCTCTTCGCGGCTGCCTACTGGGTGCTGGCGATCTTCGTCATTATCCCGGCGATCACGGGCGGCACACAGTTTTCCTATGTGCAAAATTACGATTGGCTCGGCCCGACGACAGGCGCCATCGTCAAGACGATCGTCACGCATCCCTTCTTCGTCGTCCGCACCGCTTTTGGGCCGGATCGCTGGCAATACGTCGTCAGCCTTCTTTTTCCCCTCGCCTTCCTGCCGCTGCTCAAGCCGCGCGCCTTGCTGTTGGCCCTGCCGCCCTTTCTCATCAACATCTTTGCCAGCGATCACTACAAATATCAGCGCGACATCTTTCATCAGTATTCGGCGCTCCTCGTGCCGGGGCTGTTTATCGCCGCCATCCTCGCCGTCGCTGCCCTCGCGGACGGGACGCATCCGCTCTATCGCGTCGCGCCGCGCGTCAAGGATGCTCTTCAGCGCGTGCCGACTGCGGCGGTCGGCGCATGCCTCGTGCTGATGATGCTGGCGCTCAGCCTCTTCCAATTCGCCTACACGAAGCCGGACAAAATCGCCGGTTGGGTCGAGAGTGGCGGGCGGATTTCCAAAGTGGCCACGAACCGTGTCGCATCCGTTGATGTCCTGATCGCGCTGATCCCGAAGGACGCGCCTCTGAGCGTTACGAGCCTTGCGGCAACGCGCGTGCCGCTCCGCCGCTCCCTCTATGAGTTTCCCGGCAACGAGTTTTACGATCCCACCTTGATAAATCGCGCCGATTACGTCCTCGGCGACCGGCGGCGCAACGGCAACACCGAGGGCGTCGCGCTCGACCGTTTGAAGGCGAACGGTCAGTGGCAACTCGTCAAGCGGCAGGGCGATTTCGAACTGTTGCACCGGATCGCGCCGCCACCGGGGCGGACGGGATGACGGCGATTGCCCCCTCACGCGATGACCAAACATTGCCCGACGAACGAAGGAGCGCAGTAACCCGGGTTGGCGTGGCGCATGCGACGCTCTGGGCATTGATCGGTGCAATCGCGCTCGCGGTGATCTATGGCCGCGTCGCTGTGGCCAATCTCACGTATGGCGTCGTCGGTGGCAACAGTAACGGCTATGAGGATGTCTGGAACGATTACTGGCTGCGGACAGCCCTCCGCCTGCATCGCAACCCGTTTTACACAAATTATCTCTTCGCGCCGAACGGCGTCAGCCTCCGGTTCCATACCCTTAATCCCTTCGGTGGCCTGATCGCCTTGCCGCTCTCACCGCTGATCGGCATTGTCGGGGCGATGAACGTGAAGTTCCTCCTCGCCCTCGTCGGCAGTCTCTTCTTCGCTTTCCTGCTGATGCGCGACCAGACGGGCAGCCCACTCGCGGCGTTCGCGGGTGCGGCGATCTACACCTACGCGAACGACCAGATGATCGCGTATTTCTCCACCGGCGCGGAGAATTATCTGATGGGAACGGCGCTACTGCCGCTCTTTCTGTTCTTCCTCTTCCGCACACTCGCCCGACCGCGCTGGTGGGGATACGCCGCCGCTGCGATGGTGACATTGCTGGCGCTCTGCCTGACGGACTGGCAGTACACGATGTTCGCGGTCCTCGTCACCGTTCTGTACGTCCTCTTCATGCTTTGCACGCGGCAATCGTGGCGCGCAAAGGCGATCAGCGCCGGCAAGGCGGCGCTGATCGGCGGCATCTGGGCAGCGGTTGTCTTTCTGCCGCTCGTCTTGCCGATGATCCGCGAATCGCGCGCGTCGCCGTGGCTCAATGTCAGCGACGAGGCGACCACGCTCTCCCGCTCGCTCGTCCAGTCCTTCCAGATCGGCCTCGGCAACCCCGGCTATCTCGTGCTGCTCCTGATCGTGGGCGGATTGCTCCTGCTCTGGCGGCGAGCGGCGGCGCATCCTGACCGGTTGATGATTATCTTCTGGGCGATTGTCGCGGCAGGCGCGTCACTCCTCGCACTCGGGCCAGGCCTAAAACTGACCGAAGGGCATGTGATTGATCTGCCGCTCCCCTACGACCCGCTGACCCGGCTGCCCGTCTTCACGGCGGGGCGGCGGCCACAACTTTTTTACTTCATTGCCATGCTCGCGTTCGGTATGCTGGTCGCCTTCGCGCTGCGCGAACTCTGCATCTGGCTCCGAGCGGTCATCGGGCGGTGGGAGCGCGGCCCTGCGTTCAATCGGATGTCGCACGCGGCGCCGGTCGTGCTCGTCGCCGCCATTCTCGCCGTCACGCTCGCGCCGTTCGCGGCTCGCACGGGAGAGGCGAAGGCGTTCCCACTGACCACGCCACCCTTCTATCGGGATGTCCTGGCGAAGGACCCGGGCCAGTACGCGATCCTTGAACTGCCGCTCTTTTCAGCGGCGCGCGGGGCGGATTGGCCCGCGTACCAGATCGTCCACGGCAAGCAGATCTTCGATGGCAGCCTCTCGCGGGATCACAAACTGGAAAGCCCGAATATCTTCGTCACGCACGCGACCTTCTTTCGCGACCTTTTCTGGGCGGGCCAGGCCGACGTACAGGAGCAATACCGCCCGACGAAGACGCCGGATATCCTCGCGCCGCCCGATTACGCGACCGTCGGCATGCCGCTCCTCAATTACTATCATGTGCGCTACATCATCCTCTATCCTGATGCCCTGCGCGCCACCGCTCCGAATGCACTGGCCGATGCCCGCCAGCTGGTTGGGCAGGCGCTCGGGGCGAACGCGCGACCGATGCATACGGATGCGATCATGGAGGTCTACCGCGTGCCGGATGCGCCGCCGCCCGCAAACCCGGTCTTCATGGATATGGGCGACCGCGGCTGGTTCCCGGCTGCGCTCACACCGACGAAAGAGCCATATCGTTGGGCGGACAGCGCGAGCGGCGATCCCGCCACGTTCCTGCTCTTCAATCTCAGCCCGGTACGGCAGCACGTCAGCGTGCGAATGACGGTACAAAACTATGCTCAGCCACGCGCGGTGGACCTCTCGATTAATGGCTACGCGCTCGACCATTTCACATTGGCGGATCGGGCGACGCGTGCCGTATCCCTGGAATTTGATGTACCGCCGGGGATGAGCAAACTGACCCTGACCTCACCGGCACCGCCCGTGCCAGTGCAGGAGCCGGGAACGCGGGATAACCGGCTCCTCAGTTTCAGCGTTCGGGGTGTGCAGATCGCCACGAAGTAGCGTATCCCCTGATGTATTAACGCGCGCGGGGCTGCGCGAAGACTGCCACGAGACCATCCTCCAGCGCTGTTGTCGCATACCAGCCAAGCAGTTCATGCGCCCGCGTGCAGTCGCTGAGGATGACCGGGGTATCGGCGGGCCGCATGCGGGCGGGGTCCTGCGTGACGACGAGCGGGCTACCGTGCAGGCGCTCGATCAGCCGCACGAGTTCCCAGCCATTCACGGCGCGCTCGCTGCCGAAGTTGCACGTCAGGCTGCCATGTGACCGGCACGCCGCTGCTAGCGCGATCAGGCCGCGCGCGGCATCATCGGTGGAGAGATAGTCGCGTCGGCTGGCGAGATTGCCGAGCAGGAGCGGCCCACCCGCCTGCACCTGCTCGATGATGGATGGGATCAGGTGCGCGTTCGTCTCCCCCGGCCCGAACTGATTGAAGAGCCGCGCGATGCCGACCGCAATCCCGGTACGCCGGTGGAAGAGCGCCGCCTGTTGCTCGTTCCAGAGTTTCGTATGGCCGTAGATGTCCACCGGGCCGAGCGCGCTCCCCTCGTGGAGCGGCATCTCGCTCGCCGCATAGACCGCCGCCGACGACGCGATCACGATGGCTTCGACAGCGCCGACCGCCGCGCAAGCATCGAGAAGCGCCTGCGTCCCTGTGACATTGACATCAATCGCCCGCCGCGGGTCGGCATTGCAGGCTGGGATGAAATGGATCGCCGCGAGATGGATGACGGTGCGCGGGCGATACGTCGTCAGGCAGCGGGCGAGGGCGTCCGCATCGCGAATATCCGCCTCGACCAGCCGTACCTGCCCGCCGCCCATCGCCGGAAGGTGCGCAGGCGTGCCGAGCGTGAGATTATCGAGGATGATGACCTCGTGCCCGTCCGCGACGAGCCGGGTACACACCCGCGACCCGACAAACCCACACCCCCCGGTCACCAGCACTGGATCAGCGAGCAACAGGACTCCTCACACTGCTTCCGCACCGTACCACACGACGAACTGGCGTGCGACCTTTGCCATTTCCGGCGCGTATTTTACCGCACAAGTGCGCGCCCGTCGCTTTACGGCGGACGACGCTTCGGCGAGAATCCGAGCGGTGGATTGGCGGGAGGAGCAAGCGGATGAACAACCCATATGGTAGCGGGGGAGGGGGGCGGGGTCCCCGGCTCCCCAAAACAAAAACCAACAACACCCACCCCCCCCCCCGCCGCGTTTGCCGCCCACGCTGCCGCCCGCGATGC